>JAYVGF010000148.1:0-4191 GCA_043772415.1 Betaproteobacteria bacterium | reverse complement strand
CCAGCCGGTTCGCAGCCACGCCGCGTATTCGGTTGCATGACCGAACCTTGCCGCAACAAGATACATCGTCGCATTAAGCACTAAACCGAGTTTTACACGCAGGGGCAACCTAACGCGCCTGAGTGTTTGTAGTCTCCTGGTTAGGTATGAGTCCTCCTCCTTTTGGGGCCGTCGCAAGATGGCCCCGATTTTTTTGTCTTTATATCCTGCATAAATATCATTTGCATCCTGAGTTCACCTTTACAGCGACTGCTTAGGACGGCTATAATCGCGTTCTTTCGGGGGTATAGCTCAGCTGGGAGAGCGCTTGCATGGCATGCAAGAGGTCAGCGGTTCGATCCCGCTTACCTCCACCAACCTATTAGAAGTTTCAATAGGTTGTTAAAGCCCTTTAGTCCCTATCGTCTAGAGGCCTAGGACATCGCCCTTTCACGGCGGTAACACGAGTTCGAATCTCGTTGGGGACGCCAATAAAAACAAGGGCTTACAGTAATGTAAGCCCTTTGTTTTTGCCTCGTGTCAATATTATGTCAATAAAGCACTTTTTCTAGTTCGCTTTTCGCCCCGAAATATTCACTACGACTTCACCTGAATCGATGGAGCGGCAAAGCAAGTAAAACCCTTCGATGGTTTGGCGTGCATAATGTTGTACGCAATTGGACGTCTTTGCCTTTTCTTGGATATTAGTTTAATATCAAAATCAATATAAATATGAAGCGAATAAATTGGCAAGGGACGTCGATTAACGCGGTGCGCGAATTTCCGCCTGAAACCAAGACACGCATTGGCCAGCAATTGCTGCGCGTGCAAAATGGGCTTATGCCGGATGACTTCAAGCCCATGCCGACTGTTGGTGCCGGGGTGTATGAAATACGCGTCAAGACAGGTGGCCAGTTCCGCGTGATATACGTGGCGAAATTTTCCGACTGGGTTTATGTGCTTCACGCTTTTGAAAAGAAAACCCAGAAAACGGCCACGCCGGATATTGAGCTGGCAAAGTCTCGATACGCAAAATTGATTAAAGAACGAGGCACGACATGACGACAAAACTTCGCCAAGTGATTGGCAGCGATAACGTGTTCCGCGATTTGGGCTTCCCCGAAGCGGAAGCACAAAACTTACTATTGCGTTCAACCTTGATGATTCAAATTGAAAAACACATCGCGCGTCTCAAGCTCACGCAGGCACAAGCCGCTCTACACGCTGGCCTGACACAGCCGCGCCTGAACGATTTGCTCAAAGGCAAGATTGAAAAATTCAGCCTCGATGCTCTGGTGAATGTCGCAGGTAAATTAGGGTTTGCTGTGTCGGTCAAACTCAAGAAAGTGGCGTAAAGCGTCAAGACAGTAATCAAGTAAGGTGACATAAGGACACATATGGCAAAGGACAAAAAAATCTCTAATCCGCAAAATCAGACGACACCATTTCAGCTACAGCTTGAGGCCGCCGAATCAAGAGCCAACGACATTTTTAAAAAAATCAATGACGCGGAATCGATTTTCAATCTCTTTCATGACACCGAATTCAGCGATCTGGAAAGTAAACCGTTAGATAAGTGGACTTTGCTTCATCTGGTTGCGTTTACTCGTGATCACGTTGGAATTTCTGTAGTGAAAGGCCTGCGCTCTGAGTTCGGGCGAAGGGGTGGAAGTAGCAATAAAAAAGAAGAGCCCGATGAATTAAAAAAAGCGATTCTCGAAATGCAAAAAAAATTTCCAGATAGAAAATATGCCAAGGCTAAAGTAATTCATGAATGGGTGAAAGAAGAAGAAAAAACAAAAACAAAAAGTGCCGCAATAGCGGCCATCGCTGAAAAATTAGGCATTACTCCCCGGATGATAGAAAAACATTTAAAAGTTGCCGAAACGCTTCCGAAGTAACCCGTTGCTTCCGAAGAATCCCGTTGCTTCGGTGACTAAGGTTTAGACATTTCCTAAGATAGCTCACCAAATAAGGAGAGCCCAAAATGTCACACAACATCCACGAAACACCCGCCGCCCCAGAGCGCCTGTTACGCCTGCCCGAGGTTTTACGACTGACGGGGCTAAAACGCGCTTCCCTCTACCGTGACGCTCAGCTTGGAAAATTTCCGCCGCCTATTAAAATCGGGGTGCGTGCTTCAGCTTGGCCATCCAGCTTGATTGAAGCATGGATTGCGCAAAAATTGCCGGGGGACAAAAGTGATGATGCCAATTACTAAATTCATCAAAAAAAACTTGCCCTCGCCAGCGAAATATTACGAATCGCAAGGCTTAAAATTGACCGGCGGCGGCGAATGGCGAAATGCAATTTGTCCCTTTCACGATGATTCAAAACCGTCGATGCGCGTCCGAATAGAAACCGGAGCGTTTTGCTGTATGGTTTGTGCTTCAAAAGGCGGCGACGTGCTGGCGTTTCACATGATGCGTTACAACCTAAGTTTCGTTGCGGCGGCGCAGGCTTTAGGCGCGTGGGGTGCAGCATGATGACCGGCGGTGAGTTGCACGATGCGCACGTTTCGGCATGGATAAAAAACGCTGCAAAAGGCTTCGTGGCACCTTCGCTTCGCAAGGGATTTAAACCACAAGCCTTTCATGAATACAACGATGCACGCGGCTACCCGACGCACTGGCGAATTCGATTAAAACATCCTGACACCGGCGAAAAGTTTATTCGCCCCATGCGACGCGATGGCGAAGATTTTTCAATGACCGAACCGACTTTCCCAGACGGAAAACCGCTTTATCGCCTGCATGATTTGGCAACGCGCCCCGCTGAATCTGTTTTCATTGTCGAAGGCGAATGGGCTTGTGATGCGCTGACAAAACTTGACGTGCTGGTGACTACTAGCGGCGCGGCGAATTCTGCGGGCGCGGCGGATTGGACACCGTTGGCCGGACGCGCAGTAATTCTCTGGCCGGATAATGACCCCGCTGGTTTAACTTACGCGAATGATGTTTTTGTAAAACTCACCGCGTTGAATTGCACGACGCAAACCATTGATGTTGCTGCGCTGGACTTGCCAGCGAAGGGCGACGCCGTCGATTGGCTGGAATCATTCGCACAACAACACGGACGCGCGGCGACGTTGGCCGATATTGAATCCTTGCCCAAAATCGACGCGCCACAATCGCTTCAGAGCGTCGAAAAACAGGCCGCCGATACCACAACACCACCCGAAAAATCCGACGCAGACACGATTGCATCGCTCGCAACATTGAGCGCGATTGATTACGACCGCGTCCGCCTATCTCACGCAAAATCACTCGGTGTCAGACCTGCGACGCTTGATGCGCAAGTCAAAGCTGCACGCGCAACCGAAGACGCGCCAGAAACGCCGTTCACTGAACCGGAACCGTGGCCGGAACCGATTGAACCGGCGCAATTTCTGACCGACATTGCAAAAACGATTCGTCGGTTTATCGTGCTGGAGCCTGAGCAAGCCGATGCCGCCGCGCTGTGGATTGCGTTCACTTGGTTTATTGATTCCGTTGAAGTCGCGCCGCTCGCCATCATTAACGCGCCGGAAAAGGCCTGTGGAAAATCGCAATTGCTTACTGTCTTTGGGCGACTGGTGGCAAGGCCATTACCAGCGGCGAATTCGAGCGCGGCCTTTTTGTTTCGCGCGGTGGAATTGTGGACGCCGACGGTACTGATAGATGAAGCCGATACGTTCATTCGAGAAAACGAAGAGCTCAAAGGCTTAGTCAATGCGGGGCATACGCGCGCGAATGCCTTCGTCGGGCGTGTAGTGGGCGATGCACACGAGCCTAAACTTTTCAAAGTATGGAGTGCGAAAGCCTTTGCCGGTATCGCGCTCGAAAAGCATTTACCCGAAGCTACTATGAGCCGGGGAATCATTTTTAATCTGCGCCGCAAAATGAAAACCGAATCAGTCGAGCGCCTGCGTCACGCGGGCGATGATGCTTTTGATTCATTACCTTCAAAGCTCGCAAGATTCGCGCAAGATTATCCCGACACGGTAAAACACGCCCGGCCAAACATGCCCGATGTCCTGGATGACCGCACACAGGACAACTGGGAACCATTGCTCGCCATTGCTTCATGCGCGGGTGACGCTTGGTTAACGCGTGCATTCAAGGCCGCCTTGGTGCTGTCAGGCAACACCAGCGGTTCGCAAAGTGCCAGCAATGAACTGCTGTCCGACATTGAAGCGGTTTTTCAGGCCAAGCGTACAGAAAAATTAAGCAC
>JAYVGF010000147.1:0-3758 GCA_043772415.1 Betaproteobacteria bacterium | reverse complement strand
CGTACCGATGCCAAAGTCATTTGCTCACAACAGGCACACTATGCTCACCTGAATGCCAGCGACTGGATGGGGCTCGGCATGGACAATGTCATACTGGTGCGCACCGACCCCGCTACCAATCAAATGGATATCGTCCATTTCGAAGCCATATTGAAAGACCTTGCGGCGAAAAAAATTCCGGTGGCGACCGTGGTGTGCACCATGGGCACAACCGATGCCAGCGCGTTTGATCCCATCGGCAAAGTACGTGCATTAATCGACCACTATCCCAACCCGCAGGGTTACGGCAAAGCCGTTCTCTACGCCGATGCGGTAGTAGGCTGGTCGTGGATTTTTTTCCAAGACTATGATTTCAACGCCAATCCGCTGGAATTTCCTGAGCGCATCTTACCCATCCTCAAGCACAACGGGCAGGCGATGATGGAACTCAGCCATGCCGATGCCGTCGGCATAGATTTCCACAAAGTAGGCTGGGCACCTTATGTGAGCAGTTGTTTTTTATATAAAAATTCTACTGAATTTGAAACCCTACTGGCCCGCGGAAAAGACGCCTATTTGCAGATGCGCACGCCGTATAACCCCATGTATTACACCATGGAGGTATCGCGCACCGCGTCCGGCTCACTGGCCGGTTGGGCCACGCTGAAGTATTTCGGCAAGGAGGGCATGCAGGCGATATTGGGCGGCATACTCGCGACCAAATATTACATGTTCGATCTGGTGGGCGAGCAGCCCGATATGGTGTGCGTGAACGCCGACGATACGGGATTGATTACGTTGTTCCGCGTTTACCCGCAAGGGACGGATGCAAAAGTGCAATTCGAAAAAGAATTGAACGATCCGAAGTTGCGTGCCGATTTGATCAAGCATAATCAATTGACCGAGGCCGTCGGTAACAAACTATTCGAGTGGTTTCGCGCCGGCAAAAAGATCGACGGGAAATATACGCCGTACATGAGCTTCAGTACCGGCTTTCGCAACGCCGACTATAACCGCGACGGCACCGATGCAGACGCAGTGGTGTTTGCGCTCAAATCGTTCCCGATGAATGTCTTCGTCACACCGGAAATTATGCAATGGGCGCTGCATTGCGTGCATGCTGCACGCGATGAAGTTTTACGTGCTTAAGAGGTTATCAACAACCGAAAAATAAATCAATATAATCAAATAGTTATGTAATTTATTTGCCCGTCGCTTTTATCTCAATTGACGCATACCAAGCTGCCAGATTAGTAATCTCATCATCAGTCAGCGGCTTGGCAATCACAGCCATCACTTCATGCGCACGCTTGCCGCTGCGGTAGGCTTTGAGTTGTTCTTTTAGATAAATTTCCGGTTGTCCGGCGAGATGAGGAGCGTTGGGTAATTGGCTGAACCCGTTTGCGCCATGGCAGGCGGCGCAGACGGCGTCGGCTTTTGCCTTGCCTGCTGCGGCGGAGGCTGAGAGTGGTATGGCTGGGGCAATTTCTGCTTTGGATGGCTCTGGTTTGGCCACCTCCGTTTTTTTGATTTCGGTTTCCGCACAAGCGGAGACGGAAACCATTAACGATAATGTCAAACCGATTTGTTTCATTTTGATGGAATGCATTTTCATCTCCTGCTTTGAAAACTCAATAAAAAAATGGGGCCGTGCTGGCCCCATTTTAATATCACTGCATAAAAATTACTCGCTATAGGTGATGCGATAGATTGCACCGGCATAGTCGTCGGATACCAGCATCGATCCGTCTTTCATGTTCGCCACATCGACAGGACGGCCACGGAAGGTGTTGGTTTCACTATCTAACCAACCTTCTGCGAACACTTCAGTCTTGTCGGCCGAACCGTCAGCCTTAAGCGAAGTAAACATGATCTTCGCGCCGTTAGGCTTAGTACGATTCCACGAACCGTGTTGCGCCGAGAACAAACCGCCGCGATATTTGGCAGGGAATTTGTTGCCGGTGTAGAACACGAGTCCTAGGTCCGCAGCGTGGGCTTCCATTAATACTTCGGCAGCGGTGATGTTGCCGGGTAGCGGGTCTTTGTCGTAGCCGTTATCGGTGATGCGCGTTTTACCCTGTATCCATGGATAGCCGTAGAACTGGCCGGCCTTGGTGGCACGGTTGATTTCGCCAAGGGGGATATCATCGCCCATGCCGTCGGTTTGGTTATCGGTAAACCACAGGTCGTTGTTCTTCGGATTGAATTCCAGTCCAACCGAATTACGCACACCTGTCGCATACACTTCGCGCTTGCTGCCGTTAAACGGATCCATGCGCACGATGCCGCCGATGCCGACTTTATTATATGGCTCGATCAATTCGCGCGGCTGCACATTATGTGGTTGGCCGAGGGTGATGTAGAGCATTTTGTCTTTGCCCACGCGGCAAGTGCGCGCGCCGTGGTTGTACGATTCGAACTCTTCCGGAATCAATTTGCCTTGCCCTGCGACTTCGATAACGGCGACATCTGGGCCTTCATAAAAAAACTCGGCAGCGGGAAAATTCAGTACCCGGTTATGCTCCGCCACAATCAGGAAACCATCGGGCGTCCAGCACACGCCATTCGGCACCTGGAATTTCAGCGAAGGAGCGAACTGTTTAACTTCCGTAGCAGCGCCTGCGCCATTCCGATCAGTTACGGCCCAGACTGCTGTCTTCCGTGTGCCGACGAATAACATATTGGTTGAAGGTGCGACGGCCATGTGACGCGCGTCAGGCACGATGGCGTATAAATCAATTTTGAAGCCTGGCGGTAGTTTCACCCGTTTCAGATTTTCGCGTATGGCATCGGCGTTCTTGCCGGTTTGCGGCACCGGAGGAATATTCAGGTCCGTACCCGAAACTTTCATTTGCTTCAGCTTTTCAATGTTCTGCGCTGCAACCGGTAATGCGGTGGCGCAAACAAGTGCCGCCAGGAGCGCTTTTATTTTGAAACCCATTTGTGAATTCGACTTCATTTTGTATCCTCCAGGTTATCAATTGAATTATTGAAAAGGTAGTCGTACACAATTCATCTCAGATTGCTGACTCCACCACCTTGGAACGCAAAAAGCATTCCAGAACGTGTGTTGCTCTTAGTTTTAGTCTAAGAAATGCGGGAATACAAGGTTTACACACAGATTATTTTTGACCGGACAACGGGTAAAAAACGATGGCCGCAGAGAATCAGGAGGTTAGCCGGGAGACAAACTGGGTAACGGCGTGCAGGACCTTTTCCGTTTGGTCACGGTGAGGCGTGTGGGCGCATTGTTCGAGTTTGAGCAAGGTCGTGACACCGGACACTTGCTCATTTATCGCATCAACTTGTTTCATAGTGCCGTACTCATCGTTCACGCCTTGGATCGAGAGCACGGGGCAAGTAATGGCGGGTAAATATTCTTCTATATTCCATACGCGAAAATCGGTATGTAGCCAGATATTATTCCAGCCCCAAAAAGTTTTATCCGGGTCGGCGTGATAACGGCCGAGTTTTTTGCCGAGGTCGGTGGTCAGGTAAGCTTGCTTAGCGGCTTCGATACCGGCGATGCTGAGTTCTTCGACAAAGCAATGCGGCGCTTCGACGATCAGCGCCCTCACCGGCCACTTGGCTGCACCTGCATGGATCAAGGCAATCGAGCCGCCGTCGCTGTGGCCGAACAAAATCGGATTGACGATATTGAGCTTACGCAAAAATTCCGGCAGCGCGTCCAATGCTTCGCGGTGCATGTAATCGGGTTTGAATGCTTCCTGCAACACGCTCGATTGCCCATAACCGTAACGCGAATACACGACTACACG
>JAYVGF010000146.1:0-11606 GCA_043772415.1 Betaproteobacteria bacterium | reverse complement strand
GTGGTGTCGTGGTAGCTGTGGAATTTCGCTCCGGGTTTTACGGCGGCGATGGATTTTGTTTGCGCTTCGAGGACGACTTCATAGACATCTTTTTGCGCGGCGGAAAATTTGCCGTTGACCGGCCAGGTGCGGGTGATGTCGCTGGCGTAACCATCGACTTCGCATCCGGCGTCGATGAGTAACAAGTCGCCGTCTTTCAGGCGCTGGTTATTTTCGACGTAATGCAACACGCAGGCATTGCCGCCTCCCGCGACTATTGATGTATAGGCCGGCGCTTGCGAGCCGAAGCGGCGGAATTCGTGCAGCAATTCGGCTTCGATTTCGTGTTCCCATTTGCCCGCTTGGGTTTTTTGCATGGCGCGCATGTGGGCGCTGACGGAAATGTCGGCGGCGCGTTGCATGATTTGCATTTCGTAATCGTCTTTATGCAAACGCATTTCGCTGGTGATGCTGTGTGAGTCGAGAATCTGTTCCGGTGCCGCGACGCCGCGCCGCGATTGCGCGCGCAGGTCATTCACCCACTTCATCACGCGCGCATCCCAATCGGCTTGTAAGCCCATCGGCGTTGCCAGGGTCGCTTTATTCGCTATCAATTGCGGTAAAATTTTATCAATTAAATCAATAGGATACGTTTCATCAAAACCAAAGGCTTTTTTCGCGCCTGTTGGTCCATAGCGAAAGCCATCCCAGATTTCGCGTTCCAGATTTTTCTCGCGGCAGAATAAAATCGAGCGCGGATTTTTTCCGGCGATAACGACCACTACGGCTTCTGGCTCGCTAAATCCGGTCAAATAATAAAAGTGGCTGTCGAAACGATAGCCGTAATTCGAGTCGGCATTGCGCATCAGCTCCGGTGCGGTCGGTATTACGGCGATGCCATCTTTAATCTGTTGCGCGAGTTTTGCGCGGCGTTGTTGATAGAGTTTAACGGGGATCATGTTGGCTCCACAGTTTGTAATCGTTGTTGCATAAGTTTTGCCATTGCCTGGCTCATGCCATCGCTTTGTTGTTTTAGCGCGGCGATGACGCGTTGTTGATCGACTGGCGTGCGGTTCTGGCTGATTTTGAATTTGCCTTCGATGCGCGCGATGTCGATTTCAAAACCAACGATGGCATTCAAGTTGGCATCTAAATAATCATCGGGCAAATCCATAGCCCACGGTTGTGCAAAGCCGCTTTCGTATTGATGGACCAGCGCACGTACGATTTGTTTCACTTGCGCTTTGTCGTCCAGGATGCGCGCTGCGCCATAGACATGCGCGACGGTGTAATTCCATGTCGGCACCATGCGGTTCGGATGTTCGTACCAGCTCGGCGAGATATAAGTATGCGGGCCTTGGAACATCACCAGCGCTTCGCCGCCCTTGGCGAGTATCTGCCCATGCGGATTGGCGCGGGCGAGATGGCCGATGAGCTTGCCGTTGGGCGCAGATCTTTCGTCGAGCATAACGGGGATATGGCTGACCATGAATGCGCCGTCGTTATGCGAAATCAGCGTGGCGAAACCGTAAGCGTGGATCAGCTCGCGCAGCGCAACTAAATCTTTTTGCTCGAAATGTTTCGGGTTATACATGCTGTTTATCTTTACGCATCCAGGGTCTCGTCGAGTTCTTTCAAGCGTTGCGGTGTACCGACATCGACCCAGCGTCCGCCGAAATATTCGCCGCCGAGTTTGCCTTGCGTCATGGCGAAGCGCAGCGGCTCAATCAATTTGCATTTGCTCCCCGCCGGGATGCCGCGAAATAATTCCGTGCGATACACGCCGATGCCGCTGAAGGTGAGCATCTGCGGGCCCGCCGGACTCAAGCGTCCATCGGCGAGCGAAAAATCGCCTCCAGGATGATGCACGGGATTGTCCACCATCACCAGATGGCCGTGATGCATGTCGATACGCTGCGTCATGTTGTGAATAACTTTAGCCATCTGACGAAAATCGTAATCGCAAAACACATCGCCGTTCACGACTGCGAAAGGTTCAGTGCCGAGATGCGGCAAGGCAAACGCGATGCCGCCCGCTGTTTCCAAAGCTTCGGGTTCGGGCGAATAAAAAATATCCACGCCGTAACGCCGACCATCGCCGAGAAACGATTCAATCATTTTGCCCAGATGCGCGTGATTAATTACCAGCGTATCGAATCCAGCTTTAGCGAGGCGCTCGACATGCCATTCGATCAGCGGTTTACCGCCGACGCTCAACAAGGGTTTCGGCACTCGATCGGTTAATGGCCGCATGCGTTCACCGCGACCGGCGGCTAAAATCATTGCTTTCATAAGTATTTGATTTTATTGAATAATTTAACAGTTAAAAAGTAAGGCCCGATTTGGTTTCTATCTTTTCCAGCTCATCAAATAATTTCAACAACGGGCCGAGCGCACGATAACGATCGCACGTTTTGCGCACGTAATTCACAAAGCGCGGCGTGTCTTTTAAGTAGTGCGGTTTGCCGTCGCGATAGTTGATGCGCGCGAATATGCCCAACACTTTCAAGTGGCGCTGCAATCCCATCCATTCGCAATCGCGATAAAACGCGCCGAAATCCGCATCGACCGGCAAGCCCGCTTTACGCGCTTTTTCCCAATAACGTATGGTCCAGTCGAGCACTTGTTTCTCATCCCAACTGATAAACGCGTCTTTGAACAACGAGGTGATGTCGTAACTGATCGGTCCATATACGGCGTCTTGAAAATCCAGCACGCCGGGGTTGGGCGTCGAGACCATCAAATTACGCGGCATGTAATCGCGATGCACATAGACTTTCGGCTGCGCCAGATTGTTTTCCACAATAAGCTTGAACGCGTGTTGCATGACGTTTTTTTGTTCGTTGCTCAATTCACGCTGCAAATGTTTCGCTACATACCAATCGGGAAACAAACTTAGCTCACGCATGAGCAAAGCTTCATCGTATTGCGGCAACACGCCGGGCTTGCTCGCCAACTGGATTTTGATCAGCTCGTCGATAGCCGGGCGGAATAATTCGTCGGCGTTAGTTTCATTCAACACATGCAAATAAGTCTGTGTGCCAAGATCGCTCAATAACAATAAACCCTGCGCCACGTCCTGCGCGATGATGCGCGGCACGTGCGCGCCCGCGTCGGCGAATAGTTTGGCGATGCGCACAAACGGCTCGCTATTTTCCTTGTCCGGCGGCGCGTCCATGACAATATAGGTTTCACCCTCGACCGTGGCACGGAAATAACGTCGAAAACTGGCGTCGGCAGAGGCTGGTGCGAGGCTAAATTTTTTGCCGGCAAAATGCGCTGTGAGCCACGTGTTTACCAAACTTAATCTATGATCTACTGTATCCACATCAAATCCCAATTGCTTAAATGTTGAATCTATGCGATTTTATCACTGAACAGTTGTTGAAAAACTACTGCGCGTGCCGATTTTGAGCCTCCGGTGCTCAACGTATAAAACATACGTTTCCGCTCCTCGACTCAAACTCGACCCGCTCGCTACGTTTTTCTACAAACTGTAAATTAACTATTGATTCCAAAATGCCTAATTTCCCGCTGCGCCTTATCGCAGCTAGTCTGCTGATCTGGTGCTTAATTCCTGCTTACGCCCAAACTACGCCTGAAACCACAGACGGTGCGGATCCACGCCTTGCACCGCCTTGTATTATCCGCGGCTCGGTCTCGCTCAAGGCAGATTTCGTAGAAGGCGACCGCCAACAGATGCGCGCTGAGGGCGATGTCGTGCTGGAAAAAGATGCTATTCGCATGCAGGCCGACCGCCTTATTTATCAGCCGGACAAGGATACGGCAATAGCCGAAGGCACGGTTCGGCTGGAAAAAAACGGCGACTTGCTGCTCGGCAAGGGTTTGGAGTTGAATATGAAAACCGAGACCGGCTATCTCACCGAGCCGGAATTTTTCCTCGGCAAAAGACCTGACCGCGTATTGCCCGCGCGCGGCACAGCAAGCCGTTTCGAATTAGTCAGCAAGGATAAAGACCGCCTGGAAAATGGCCGCTATACCACCTGCGGGCCGGACGACAACTCATGGTATTTGCGCGTCAAAGAATTGGAGCTCGATCGCGCCACGCAAATCGGTGTGGCAAAAAACGCCACCATCATTTTCAAAGACACGCCGATACTCTACATGCCATGGTTGGATTTTCCGCTCAACAACCAACGTAAATCTGGTTTGTTACCGCCTACTTTTGGCACTTCAGTATCCGGTGGATTTGAATACACGCAACCGTGGTATTGGAATATCGCGCCCAACATGGACGCGACGATTACGCCCAAAATATTTACCAAGCGTGGCCTGCAAGCAGGCGGGGAATTGCGCTATCTGCAGCCGGTTTACTCCGGCATTGCGGCGGCAGAAATCCTGCCGCATGATCGCGGCAACGACGACAACAACCGCTTCCTGTTGGCGCTCACCCACGAACAAAGACTTTCACCTCGCTGGACCGGCGGGATCAATTTGCAAAAAGTATCCGACGACAATTATTTCCGCGACTTATCTACTCGCATAGCTGCCACTTCGCAAACCTATTTGCCGCGCGAAGCGACGTTGAATTACAACGATGACACTTGGGCGTTCTCTGCGCGTGCGCTGCATTACCAAACTTTGAAAGACCCTAAGGCTATCGAGCAAACACCGATACCTTACCAACTGCAACCGCAACTGCTACTGAACGGACGCAAGCAAAATGTTTTCGGCGCTGATCTGGCGCTGGATACCGAATTCACCCAATACCAGCATCCGTCTCTGGTGAGCGGCCGCCGGCTCACGCTCTACCCCAACATCAGCTATCCGATGACCCGGCCATATGGCTTTGTTACGCCTAAAATCGGTTGGCACGTGCTGCATTACAAATTAAGCGGCAATGCCACCGGTTTCGAAGGCGGCGCCATCAATGTACCGGTGACTAGCGTGGATAGCGGATTGTTTTACCAGCGCGACATGCAAATCGGTAATCGTGCCTACACACAAACGCTGGAGCCGAGAGCATTTTATGTTTACGCGCCGTTCCGCAAACAAAGCCAGTTGCCGAATTTTGCCAGCTCGGAAACGGATTTTAATTTTGCGCAAATTTTTTCCGACAATCAATTCGTTGGTGGCGACAGGATCGAAGACGCGAATCAGCTCACGATGGCGATGACCTCGCGCCTGATCGACCCGACCACCGGTCTTGAGCGGCTACGCGGCGTAGTTGCGCAACGGCTTTATTTCGATGCCCAACAAGTCAGCCTGAGCCAGCAGGCGCGCACCAGCAAAGCATCGGATATTCTCGCCAGCCTAGGCGGGCAAATCAGCGAACGCTGGAGTCTTAACAGCGCGGTGCAATTCAAAACCGATCAGGGCCGCACGGAAAAATTCCTCTTCGCCGCGCGCTATTTGCCGCAGCCGGGCAGAGTGATCAACCTGGCCTACCGCTTTTCCAGCAATTCGTTGACACCGGAAAAACAAATCGACCTTTCGGCGCAATGGCCGCTCACTTCGCAATGGTACGCCCTCGCCCGTTATAACTATTCGCTGCAGGATTCGCGTTTATTGGATGGCTTGGTCGGGCTTGAGTATAATGCTGCTTGTTGGAAGGCGCGCATCGTGGCGCACCGATTCACCACCGGCCAAGACCGCTATTCCACGCCGCTGTTCGTCCAACTCGAATTAACGGGCCTATCGAGCATCGGCATTAACCCTTTTGAAACCCTGAAACAGAATATTTCAGGTTACGCCAAATCGACCGAGATCAATCAATGAAATACTTATGCGCACTGATAATTTGTAGCTTGGCTATAGCGCCTGCCGTTGCACAGCAAGCTACGCCCAAACTTGATACCTCACTTTCGACCAAACCTGCCGACCGTGCTTTACTCGTCGATCGTATCGTCGCGGTGGTCAATGAAGAAGTGATTACCCTGCGTGAATTAAATGACCGCATGTCCTTCATTGCGCGCCAATTGGAAAAACAAGGTACACCGCTGCCTGCGCGCGATGTGTTGGCGCGCCAAGTGTTGGACCGCATGATTTCCGATTTATCTTTGGCCCAATTAGCCAAAGAAAACGGCGTCAAACTGGACGATACGCAACTCGAGCGCGCCATCGCCGGCATTGCCCGCGACAATAAAATGGATATGGCAGGCATGCGCGCCGCGCTGGAAAAAGACGGCATCAATTACAACAAATTCCGTGATGATATTCGCTCGGAGATGGTCCAATCACGCCTGCGCGAGCGGGAAGTGGAAAGCACCATTAACGTAACTGAATCGGAAGTGGACAATGTATTGGTGGCGGAAAAATCGCGCGCTTCAAGCGGACAAGAATATCAGCTACAACATATTCTCGTCACCGTGCCTGACAAAGCCGACGCCGCGCAGATCGCCGCGCGCAAAAAACGCGCGGAAGAGGCCGCCGCCCAAGTGACTCGCGGCGATGATTTCAGCAAAGTGGCGGCTTCGTTTTCCGATGCGCCGGACGGCTTGCAAGGCGGCAACCTCGGCTGGCGTTCGCCCGAGCGTCTGCCTTCGCTGTTCAATGACGCCATAGTCCCATTGCAGCCAGGCCAGACCACGGCGATTTTACGCAGCCCGAATGGTTTTCATATTATCAAACTGCTGGAGCGTCGTGGCGCCAGCCAGCAACAAACCGTAGCGCAAACCAAAGTGCGGCATATTTTATTAGTCCCCGGCCAATCGGGCAGCGAGGCAGATATTAAAAAACGATTGCTCTCGCTAAAAGATCGCATTGAAAAAGGCGAGGACTTCGCCGCGCTGGCTAAAGCCAATTCGGTCGATGGCAGCGCGCAGGCGGGCGGCGAATTGGGCTGGGTATCACCGGGCGATTTGGTGGCCGAATTTGAAAAAGCCATGAATGAACTCAAGCCGAACGAACTCAGCACACCGGTACAAAGCCAATTCGGCTGGCATTTGATCCAAATGCTGGAACGCAAAACAGAAACGTTGACCGACGAAAAAAAACGTGCGCAAATTCGCTTGGCTCTACGCGGGCGCAAATCGGAAGAAGCGTATCAGGATTGGGTGCGCCAGATACGTGATCGCGCGTACGTAGAAAACCGTCTGGAAGAAAAATAGTCCCGGGTTGCGAATCAACGTGCCCGCATATATTCCTACACTTGGCGTTACTTCCGGCGAACCCGCTGGCATCGGTCCCGATTTATGCCTGATGCTGGCGCGCGAAAAACTCTCCGCACGTATAGTCATAATCGGCGATAAATCTTTGCTCGCATCACGCGCAAAACTATTGGGTTTGGATATCAGCCTGGTGGATTTCGTCAATAGCGTACCCGTCCAACAAGCGAACCAACTCGAAGTGCTGCATGTGCCTTTGCGCGTGCCGGTATTTCCGCCGGGGCAATTACTGCCGGAAAATTCACCTTATGTGATCGATACATTGAAACTCGCAGTAGAACATTGCGCCCATCGTAGTTTCGACGCGATGGTCACCGCCCCGGTACATAAAGGCGTAATTAACGATGCGCGTATCGCGTTCAGCGGCCACACCGAATTTCTCGCCGAAGCGACCAATGCACCGCAAGTGGTGATGATGCTGGTGGGTGGCGGCTTGCGCGTAGCGCTGGCGACGACGCATCTACCGTTGAAAGAGGTATCCGCGCATCTCACTCAGCCATTACTCGAGCGAGTGATTCGTATTCTGCATCACGACTTGATACATAAATTCGGCATTGCCGACCCACGCATCGTCGTCTCTGGCTTGAATCCGCACGCGGGCGAAGGCGGTCATTTGGGCCACGAAGAAATCGGCATCATCGAACCGCTACTACATCGTTTGCAACAAACCGGTATGAAGCTGACCGGCCCGCTACCCGCCGATACTTTATTCACACCCAAACATTTAGCCGAGGCCGATGCCGTGCTCGCCATGTATCACGATCAAGGTTTGCCCGTATTGAAGTACGCCAGCTTCGGCCACGGCGTCAATGTCACCTTGGGTTTGCCGATCATCCGCACCTCGGTCGATCACGGCACGGCGCTGGATTTGGCGGGCACCGGCAACATCGACAGCGGCAGCATGATCGCGGCGGCGAATCTGGCGATAGAACTTGCCCAGCGCAGTCGGCACCATTGAAGTATTGCTCCCTGCACGAAACAATTCATTGGACCCCGCTTACATTATTCGCGGGCACTGATGGTAAAAACGTAATCCCTCCCCTTGAAGGGGAGGGGATTTAGTTATGCGCCACCTCCCACGCAAAAGGTTTGGTCAACACTTTTTAGTCGATGACGGCATCATCACATCGATCATAGACGCAATACATCCGCAGCCCGATCAATTGATGGTGGAAATCGGCCCCGGCCTTGAAGCGCTGACCAAACCGCTGCTGCAAAAACTCAAACATTTACATGTCGTTGAAATCGACCGTGACATCGTGGCGCGGCTGGAAAATAATTATCCCAAAACCAAGCTCAGCATCCATGCCGTCGATGCGCTGACGTTTGATTTCGGCAGCCTCGGCAAACCACTGCGGGTCGTCGGCAACTTGCCGTACAATATTTCCACGCCGATTTTGTTTCATCTCGCCGACTTCGCGCCCAACATCAGCGACATGACGTTCATGCTGCAAAAGGAAGTGGTCGAGCGCATGGTCGCCGCGCCTTCCACTTCCGATTACGGAAGGCTATCGGTAGCACTGCAATATCGCTTCGACATGGAATGTTTATTTCTCGTGCCGCCGGAAGCGTTCGATCCGCCGCCCAAAGTCGAATCGGCGATCGTGCGCATGATCCCCAAACCCGCGACGAAATTATTGGCGCGCGATGAACTACTGTTTGCAAAAATAACCACCACCGCGTTCTCGCAACGACGCAAAACCATACGCAATACGCTGATCGATTTTTTAACGCCGGAAGATTTTTTAACATTGAATCTGGATTCCAAGTTACGCGCAGAAAATTTATCCGTTGCGGATTATCTCCACATCGTCAATTATTTACATGACAAATAATTCAATTAAATCAAATAGTTACATATTTTACTCTGTAGCGCTCCTGCTCCTGTTTATTAGCGTGCTGGCCGGCTGCGGCAGCAAGGCAGCGCCCCTGCCCAAGCTCGCCGCCAATGACGTCGTACTCGCTTTCGGCGATAGCCTCACCTTCGGCACAGGCGCGAACGAGACTGAAAGTTATCCCGCTGTGCTCTCCGCACTCATCCAACGCAAAGTCATCCGCGCAGGCGTACCCGGCGAAACATCCTCCGAAGGATTACGCCGCTTGCCCGAAATGCTCGAAGAACATCAACCCAAACTAATGATTTTATGTTTAGGCGGCAATGATTTTTTGCGCAAACTAGGCGAACAACAAGTCGAAAATAATCTACGCGACATGATCAAACTCACCCGCGCACGAGGTATTGGGGTGGTGTTACTCGGCGTACCCAAGCCCGCACTGTTCGGCGGTGGCAGCGCCGATTTTTACCGCAAGTTAGCGCAGGAATTTAATCTACCGCTGGAAGACCATATTTTCGGCGACGTGTTACGCAAGCATGAATGGAAATCGGATGCGGTGCATCCGAATGCGAAAGGTTATCACTTGGTGGCTGAAGCGGTGGCGGGACTGTTGAAAAAGGCTGGGGCGGTGTAACTTTTCCGACCACTTTTAACCCATCCCCACCCTAACCCTTCCCCTTGAACGGGAGGGGATGTGATGCCGTAGGCTGGCGCTGATAAGCCCAGCTGAGTACCTGCAAAATTATTTGTTGAAACTGCTGGGCTTATCAGCCCAGCTTACCTATTATTTTCTAAAACGTCCGGTAACGCGGCTCCAGTTGCTCCAACTCTTTCCTCGCCTGAATATAGTCGGGATACAAAACTGCAACGGTTTGCCAGAACGCCGAACTGTGATTCATTTCTTTCAGGTGCGCGACTTCGTGGGCGACGACGTAATCGATCAAGTGCGGCGGGGCTTTGAGCAGTCGCCAGCTTAATCTGATTTCTCCTTTGTGGCTGCAACTGCCCCAACGCGTGTTGGCGCTGGAGAGCATGACGGGCGGATTGGATACGCCTAACATTTCCGCGTAATGATTTACGCGTGCGGTGAAATGCGGCAGGGCTTGTTGCTTGTACCATTTGACTACGCGCGCCGGCACCGGTTGTTTGCTTTTGGCGAGTTGCATTACCGGTGTGGTGTCGATGAATTCAAAACCGAGTTGTTCCAGGCCGCTACGGGTTTTGATAATTTGTTGCGGGTTGATTTGCAGGATGATGTCGCCGCCCATATAGGGCAATTTCTCGCCCTCTTCCCACTTAGGCGCCGGTACGCGGCGCGCTTGCCAGACGTCCATCTTGAGCAGTATCCATGCACTCTGTTCGCGCACGGCGTCGTGGATTTTTTTCTTTGATACTGATAGCGGCGCGGAAACGATTAAGCCTTTTTCGTCGATCTTAAGGCCGATACCGCGACGGCCGGATTTACGCTTAAGTAAAAACTCCACTTCTCGCCCGCTCAGATCAATGACCTCGGTCTGGGCATCGGGCATGATGAATTTATTTAGCAGCCGTTTCAGCATAGACAGTTTCTGCGGGCACGCCGACGTAGGTTGGACTAATGCGGCGCATCTCATTCTCAATCCAGTTTTCTACTTCCGCAAGAATGGCAGCGGGTTCGCGTCCGTCAGGATATATCAACGGCCCGATACTCACCTTGATGGTGCCAGGGTATTTCCAAAACCAGTGTCGCGGCCAATAAGTTCCCGCGTTGTGCGCGATGGGTAAAATCGGCGCATTGGATTGTGCGGACAGCGCCGCGCCGCCGATTTTGTAGCGGCCTTTTTTATCCGGTGCGATGCGGTGGCCTTCGGGCCAGATCATCATCCACAGGCCGTCTTTCAGGCGTTTTATGCCTTGGTCCACAACTTGTTGCAGGGCATCCTTCCCGGCGCTACGGTCTATTGCCACCGGTGTCAGCATAGCGATGCCCCAACCAAAGAACGGCACCAGTACTAATTCTTTTTTAATCACCCAGGTTTGTTCGGGGAAATAGGTCATAAAAAAAATCGTTTCCCATGACGATTGATGCTTAGCCATGACGATGGTTGGAGTAGTTGGAACATTTTCCGCGCCGCGTATCTCATGTTTGATGCCGCAAATAATGCGCACAAAATAAATCGCCATCTGTGTCCACCATTGCGCCAATACAAAAGGCGGGTGGCGACTCGTAAATGGCATCACCATCCCCATACAAAAGGCGATGATCGGCGTAATAATGGCGAGAACGAGAAAGTAGAGCGCGGAGCGTATAAAAATCATGGGGCATCCGCAATGATGTATTTCACCGCCTCAGTAAGATCAGCGAACACCAGTGTTCCTTCAGGCAATTCATTTTCTTTTTGCGTCTTCTCGCCCTTGCCAGTCAACACCAACATCGGTTGTGCACCGACGGCTTCCGCCGCTTGCAAGTCGCGTAAAGAATCGCCGACGGCAGGCACGCCGCCGAGCGACACGTTGTAGCGCTGCGCGATTTCGAGAAACAAACCGGAGTTTGGTTTACGGCAAGCGCATTCTTGTTCAGCGGCATGCGGACAATAAAAAACCGCGTCGATACGCCCGCCGGCCTGAAAAACCATTTCGAGCATTTTGTCGTTAATGCTATTCAGCGTCGCCATATCGAACAACC
>JAYVGF010000145.1:0-6297 GCA_043772415.1 Betaproteobacteria bacterium | reverse complement strand
GGTCCAGCAACCGCCGCCGCCGTAGGTGTAAATGGCGCCGGTGTTGGTCGGCTCCCAGGCGAAAAGATTGCCCATCATGCCGGCCGTTTCCAGTTCGGCGCGATGCACGTTCCACGCGTACTCGCCTTCGAGAATGTTGGCGGAAAATACTTGCGACAGCATCGACGCGATAATCGCCGCCGTATTCGCTTGCGGGATGACATTGCACATAGTCAGCGGGCTTCCCCAATTCGGCGCGCCATTGAACAGCTTTACCACATCGTCGAGCACCGCGTCGAGGTCGCCCATTTTTTGATTCAGCGCAATGTTCTTGACCTGCGCCAAGGTGGTGTAGCTGAGCGCGGGGCTGTCGCCTAAATAGGCTGGGCCGTTTTTTTCCGGGCGCAGCTTGTCGAGTTTCTCCACGAATTTGTGCAGTTGCTGCGCTAATGGATCTTTCGTACCACGAAATGGTGAAGGAAATTCACCCGCCATCACGCTACGATATTTCGCCCACTTCGGCGCTTCGCTATTGGCACTTCCGTCGGGCTGCCAGTGACTCTCATAGTCCGCTGAGGACGCGTGCTTGGTATTGGTCATGGTGTACCTTTCCACACAGAGTTGAATCGGACTGCTGTTTGGTTTTATCCGTTGGGTATGTGCCCAATTTGCCACATGCGTTTCTGCGTCACTTACTGGCGTCCCAAAACGTCGTCGCGAAAACTTGATACGTCCCAGTGATGTCGTGCAAGTTAATGCCCGTATAGATGGAAATACCGATAACAAAAGGGCGGTTGTCGTTGCAAAAAACTCTTGCGCAAAATACGACTGCTAGGCTTGTTTTTCCCTCTGGGCACTGTTAGAAATTACATCGTCAGTCAATAATTCATCGAGCAAAGTCCTGGATTGTGTGAGGTCGTGGGTAGCCAAACCTTCGCTGAACCAGCCGTACACCGGCGCGAGTAAATCGTAAGCCTGCTTCTGTTTACCTTGCGCTTGCCATAGCCTGGCGAGACTGGTCGAGGTACGCAGTTCCCATGATTTCGCCTGCTGTTGGCGCGCGACATCGATAGAGGCGAGGTAGTTTTGTTCTGCCGCTGCCAACTTTCCCTGTTGTTGCAGCATCCAGGCCTTGAGGCGGAGCACTTCTGCCAAATGCGAGCGTTCTTCCCATCCCGGCCTTTCAATCTGGGCGAGGCTCTCATCGATCAATTTCAATCCGCCGACCAGATCGCCGCTTAGTGCCATGCCTTCCGCTATGACCGCATAGAGATAAGGCACTACCGCCCAAGCACCCACCCCCGTCCAAATATCGGTCGCATTTTGCAACTGCGTCATCCCTTCCGCTATACGTCCTCCGCGTAACCAAGCCAGACCTTTGAACATCTGCGCCAACACTTCCGAAATAAACGGCAGGCTGTGCGCACGGCCAAGCCGCTCGGCTTCTTCAGCGCGCGCCAGTAGAGGTAGGGTTTCGCAGCGGTAATCCCAAATCAGGCTACCGAAAGTGAGCGCGTAGCCGATATCAAATGGATGGCCGCGCTGGTGCGAGTGAACGTCCTTGGCATGACTTTCCTGCACAGCGCGATCCGGATAACCGAACATCCAACTGCCGAGGGAGATATAGAGGCCGACATAGGTCTTCGGATCGACATTCATGATGACCGCCAGGTGACGGTGTTGGTCATCGTGGTAAAGCGCCAGCACTCGTTCCCCATGCTCGCGCGACTGGCTGAATTCACCACGCCAATAAGTGGTGATACAGGCCGCACAGTGCGCCACGATGGCCAGATCCAAATCGCCGCTGGTTTTTGCCGTCGCCAGCATTTCATTGACCCAAACGAGGGCTTCAGCGAAGTGTCCCTTGGTCACGACGTTGGCCCACAGTCCGTAGTAGATCGGCACCAGCGCTTCGTTGCGGCCGAGCGATTTGGCCAAGACTAGCGCAGGATAGAAGCTGTCCCACACTTCAGGCGCGGTCCAGCCTTTGAGCGCCATCAAGGCGGTGCCGAGCGGCGTACGCAAGTCCAATTCTTTTCCGTCGCGTTCCACTGAAGGCGGCAGTGTGCCGATGATCGCCATGCCCCGTTCAAGGTGCGAAATCGCTTCCTTGAGAGCGAGTCGCTGGATGGCCAGCGTCCCCGCTTTCTGCCAGAAAGGAACCGCCGCTTCCGCTTCGCACGCCGCAGTCAGGTGATAAGCGAGTAGTTCCGGTGCGGTATCTTTTGTGGCAGGAAATTGTTGGGCGATTACCTTGGCAATCTTGGCGTGCAGCGTTTGTCGGTGGCTCTTCAACAAGGAATCGTAGGCGGCGTCCTGCACCAGCGCATGTTTGAAAACGTAACTAGCCTCGGGCGGCGTGCCTCTACGGAAAGCCAGGCCCGATTCAGTCAATTGTTTCAGCGCCTTGTCGAGTTCAGCGTTGCTATGCGGTGCGACGGCTGCGATCAGTTCATAGCTGAATTCGCGCCCGATGGCCGCGCCGATTTGCGCGATTTTTTTCACCGGCATGAGCCGGTCCAGCCGCGCCATCAGCGAGTCGCGTAGCGTGGCCGGAATAGTGATGCTGGGCGCACTGCCGACGTAGTCGTAATGGTCGCCGGCGTCCTTAAGCTCGCCGGATTCGAGTATGGATTTGGTCAATTCTTCAGCATATAAGGGCACGCCGTCGGCCTTGGTAACAATGCGCTCGAGCAGGTCCGGCGGTAAAGGTTTGCTGCCGCTGAGGCGGGCCACCATCGCGATGCCTTGCGCCCGCGTGAGTTTGGACAAGTTGAGTGCCATCAAATGCCCATGCCCGATCCACTCATGCTGAAATTCGGGGCGATGCGTCAGCACGATCAACAGCGGAATGCTTTTCACCCTGTCAATCAACAGGTCGAGCACTTCCAGCGTCGTGGGGTCGGACCAATGCAGGTCTTCAAACAGGATCACGCTAGCTTGCTTGTGCGCCGCCGCTTCGGCCATATCCACCAGGGCACGCAGCGTCTCATCCTTGTGCTTTTGCGGTGTCAACTCAAGCGCGCCGTAGCGCGCCTCGAAGGGAAGGGACAGTATTGCGGCGATGAAGCGCACATCGCTGAGAGAAAGGCCGTAGTGGTTCACCATCAACTGTTCGAGTTTGTCGAGTTTGGACTCCGGCGCTTCGTCGCGGCCATACTGCAATGCGCGCTCAATATTGTCGATGCTAGGCCAGAAGGCGCTGTTGACGTGGTAGGGCGAGCACTGGAAGCGCAGGGTTTGCGCGCCCTGGCGCCCCAGCCGTTCGCGCAGTTCGCTTAACATGCGGCTCTTGCCGATGCCGGGCTCACCGGACAGCAGCACCACTTGTCCTTCGCCATTCTGCGCCAACGCCCAGCGATCAAGCAGCAAGCTGATCTCTTGCTCGCGACCCACCAAGGGCGTTAGCTCCTCCTGCGTGGCGGCGTCGAAACGGCTGGCGGCCTGGCTCACTTGCAAAATACGATAGGCTCGGACAGAACTCTCCAGGCCCTTAAGCGTCCGCGCACCCAGGTCCTCGAAGTCGAAGCTGCCGGCGGCCAAACGATGGACACGCTCGCTCACGACGATGCTGTCGGGCAGGGCAATTTCCTGCAAGCGGGAAGCAATGTTCATGGTGTCGCCGACCGCGCCCCTCTCGCCGGGCGAGACGACCACCAATCCGGTGGCGATGCCGATGCGGACCGCGAGATGGCCCACGTCGGCAACATCAAGCTTGGAGAGCGACTCAAGAATTTCCAGCGCGCTGCGTATGGCGCGCTCGACTTCGTCTTCATGGGCATGCGGGTAGCCGAAAAAGGCGACTATGCCATCGCCCAGCCTCTGGAACACGTGACCCTCGTAGTGGGTGACACAATGCGTGCAAGCGTTCTCGTACTGACGGATGATCTGCTGCAGCATTTCGGGATCGACGCGGTTGGCCAGCTCGGTGAAGCCCACCATGTCGCAAAATAAAACCGTGAGTTGGCGGCGCTCGCCATCATGCGAGGGATGCGAAATAGCCGCGGTTTCGGCGCCGCGCGCGCGTTGCTGATGGGCGTGGCGTGAAGTCGCTTCGCCGTCGAGTTCAGCGATGGCATACTGGATTTTACGCCGTGCACCCAGAGACAAACCTAAACTCTCAAGGTCTTTATCGTTCAACAAGCGCAGGGCGCCGAGATCAATTTCGTTCTCGGCGAACACGCTTATGTATTGTTCGAGGCCGATTGTTTTGAGCCAGTCTAGGAGGGTCAACGCGTTCCCCATATTCATTTTTTTCAGTATTATATTCAGTCTATCGTTGCGGGATATCTGCTATCCCTACTGCAATTCGCACCGAAGTGAAATGACATTTTTTTCTACTTCCCTTGAGCATAGACCATTTTTTATTTCCTGCTCGCTTACGCGCCCATGACGTATCCATGCATAGTTAAAATATCTATATTAAGCAACAAGTTAAATAAATTAAGCTTAACAACCGTAATTCAAATAAAACTGTCCTGATGGCCAAATATCAGGCTATTCATAGCGGCTTTTTCCTGGTGTGAACTGCGCGCCGCAAGGTGTATCCTGTTATGTAACTAAAAACTTACCGGGGCTAATAAATTGTCCGTCAACATTATTTCTGCGCCAGAAAAATTACACGACCAGTTAGTCCAGGCCATCGCCGAAACCGGCGATATCCGCAGCTTTCCGGCCAAGGCAATTTTCATCAATGAAGGCGACGTTTCCGATTCGCTCTTCATCATCCTGTCGGGCAAGGTCAAAGTGTATTCCGCCAATGAATCCGGCAAAGAAGTGATATTCAATGTGCATGGCCCGGGCGATTACATCGGCGAGATGTCGCTCGATGGCGAACCGCGATCCGCTTCGGCCATGACGCTGGAGCCGACAACTTGCTCGGTGGTCAGTGGCAAACACTTGCGTGAATTCATTGCCCAGCATCCCGACTTTGCCATTCATTTGATCCACAAGTTGATACGCCGCGCGCGCGTGGTGAGCGAAAACCTGAAAAGCCTCGCCCTGCTCGATGTTTATGGCCGCATTGCGCGGCTACTGCTGGAGCTTGCGGAAACGGAGGGCGACAAAATGGTCATTAAACAAAAACTTACCCATCAGGATATTGCCGACCGCGTCGGTTCATCGCGCGAGATGGTGACGCGAATACTCAAAGACCTGACTGCAGGCGGCTATCTTTCCATGCAGGAAAAAATCATTACCGTGCACAAAAAACCGCCGCCTGGCTGGTAGTTTTCGGTCGCCCCTTCTTTAGCCCCGTAGATTGCGCTTGGGTAATTTGTCACAAAATTTCCGGTATTACTTCCTCGTTATGATTTCTCGGTAAGGTTAAATTGCACTCACTGGATACGGTTTTCGTTTCCAGACAATGAAACCAAGGAGAGCAATCATGGTAAAACTTACGGAAGATATGATCGATTTTTCAGTTGTTTTCGGATTATTGATCACTGCAACTGCTTTATTGGGCCGCGTGGTTGTCTTTGCACTGATGGGGGCTTGATAAAGTGGATTCAACTTCCAGGAGCAACAACCATGCTGGTTCTGTGCTCTTAACAAAACAACCCAATCAAGGAGAATGATCATGCGTACCTCTACACAAATTGTCACCGGAATTTTTTTGGCAGCTTCGGCTCTCATCAGCATTCCGCTATCCGCCGCCACCTATGACGCCTATGACGCCTATGAAGAATTAAGCGGCACCCACGCAGGGAAAACGCAGCTGGCAGCGGAAGGCATGCGCGGCCGTGAAGGAAGCCAAGGCGAAGCAGGTATGGCGGGCAGCAAACCAGCCGCCGCCATTCCTTATGATGCTTACGAAGATCTAAGCGGCACCCATGCCACTTTTCCAACGGTAATGGCCGGCTTGAGGGGTCCATCAGGTCGCGCAGGCGAATCCGGAGAAAGCGGTAAAGTGAACGGAAATTGGACTCGGTTCAATGTTGGCGGTGATGCGGCGGACGGCTGCAGTAAATACTTGCGTTGCAGCAACGAGTGAAGGTGTTGAATCGATTTGACATACTGGGCGCGTGTGGCCGCGCGGGGGCATGAGCATCGGCCAAGGTAGTTCAGATGCTCATCAAACATAATCCAGTTTAGGGGAACGATCATGAGAATGAATCCCGAATGGCTGGAAGCTTATAGGCGGCGTAAAAAATAATCGACCGATCAAAAACGCCAACGCCTCGCCTCGCGCAGGAAAACAAGTATTAAATATCAAACTGTTTCCGCTGCCCATTCCTTCTTGTAACGCGCTTCCATATCACGCCGTAGTTTTACATGCGGTGCCATGTCGTTAATATCGACATCGCTCCAACGCACCGG
>JAYVGF010000144.1:0-11006 GCA_043772415.1 Betaproteobacteria bacterium | reverse complement strand
CTCTTACAAGACCTGATGAATGACAGTGATGCGGCAATTTCTGAAAAAATGACTTGTAACCAATTGAATTTGTTCGGCTGTTAACCGGACACTAGTGCCTTAGTCCCCCTTTTTCAAAGGGGGAGGTCAGGTTGTGTTTCCCTTTTTCAAAGGGGGAAGCTATGTTGCCATTCTGTTTACAAAAAGGGAGAAGTTATGCCGCTATCTGAAAATTTTTCCCGATTCAAAATCTTGTATGGTCGAAGGTGTTTTGCAGCGACCGATACGCCCCGGCACAACTAACACTTGCTTACCAAACTGACGCACACAATCGCGATAAGTTTTTACCGGTCGGTTGCCCGAGACATTGGCGCTGGTGGAAACCAAGGCCATGCGCAAGGCTTTGCATAATCTTACTGTATCGAGATGCGCATCGACGCGCACGGCAATTTTTTGGTGGCGGCCGCGCAGCGCGGGCGATGCGCGATGCGATGGAGGCATGAGCCATGTATGCGCGCCGGGCCATTTAGCGAGCGCACGTTTTTTTTCTTCTGCGTTGAGCGGTTTGATGAAGGGCGCGAGACGTTGAATTTTATCCGCGATGACGATTAATCCTTTGCTGCGCGGGCGTTGTTTAATCTTTAATAACTTATTGATTATATTATATTTTTTTGGATCGCAACCGAAACCAAAACAGGATGCTGTGGCGTAGGCGATGATGCCGCCGTGATCGACATGCGCGCGGATTTTTTTCAGCAGCGTGTGGGTTAACGCTGTGGGCATAACACTATTTTCTTGCGTCCGGTTTTTTTAAACCGGCAATCGCGCGCCAGCCGATGTCGCGCCGCATATGCATGCCGTCAAATTTTATTTGCTCGGCCAACTCATACGCATATTGTTTGGCTTGTTTGACGTTAACGCCCAAAGCCGCCGCGCATAATACACGGCCGCCATTGACGACGACATTTTTGTTATCGAGTTTGGTGCCAGCGTGGAATACCAGACCATGTTCGTTTGGTTTCGGTAAACCGGTAATCACGTCACCTTTGCGCGGGTTATCGGGATAGCCGCCTGCAGCGATGACCACGCCCAACGCGGCGCGTCGATCCCATTCCGCTTCGGTGAGGTTCAATGTGCCGTTAACGGCGTGATCAAGCAAAGTAATGAAATCGGTTTTCAGGCGGAGCATGATCGGCTGCGTTTCCGGATCGCCGAGGCGGCAGTTGAATTCCACCACGCGCGGATTACCTTGCGCATCGATCATCAACCCGGCATAGAGAAAACCGGTATAAACAATACCGTCTTCCGCCATACCATGCACGGTAGGTAAAATAATTTCGCGCATCACGCGTGCATGCACGTCGGGCGTGACGACGGGCGCAGGCGAGTACGCGCCCATCCCGCCGGTGTTGGGGCCTTGGTCATTATCATTCAAGCGTTTGTGATCTTGCGTGGTGGCGAGGGGCAATACATGCTTGCCATCAACCATGACGATAAAGCTGGCTTCTTCGCCCGCCATGAATGCTTCTATCACCACGCGCGCGCCGGCGTCGCCGAGTTTGTTGTCGGCCAGCATCATGTCCACCGCTTGATGCGCTTCGTCGATTGTCGTCGCGACAACAACGCCTTTGCCCGCCGCGAGGCCGTCGGCTTTGATCACTATCGGCGCGCCCTGCGCATCAATGTAGGCGTGCGCTTCTTGCACGTTAGTGAATGTCTCGTATGCCGCAGTAGGAATGCCGTGGCGTTGCATGAAGCGCTTGGCGAAATCTTTCGAGCTTTCCAATTGCGCAGCAGCTTTGCTGGCGCCGAAAATTTTCAGCCCGGCATCGCGAAACGCATCAACGATACCCGCCGCCAACGGGCCTTCCGGTCCCACCACCGTGATAAAAATTTCTTCGCGCTTGGCAAATTCCACCAGAGTAGCAATTTCGGTGATGTCGATATTGGTGAGGTCAGGTTCCAGCGCCGTGCCGGCATTACCCGGCGCGACAAACACTTTGCCCACACGTTTCGATTGGGCGATTTTCCACGCCATTGCATGTTCGCGCCCGCCGGAACCGATAACCAGAATATTCATTTTTTTATGCTCCCCCGAACATGAATGTTTAATGGCGGAAATGGCGTATGCCGGTCAACACCATGGCGATGCCGTGCTCATCGGCGGCGGCGATGACTTCGTCGTCGCGCATGCTGCCGCCGGGCTGGATGATCGCTTTCGCGCCATTTTCAGCGATGACATCGAGGCCATCACGAAAGGGGAAAAACGCATCGCTGGCGGCGACCGAGCCTTCAAGATTGAGTCCCGCGCTTTTAGCTTTGATGGCTGCGATTTTGGTCGAATCAACGCGGCTCATTTGCCCTGCGCCGATGCCCAGAGTTTGCCCTTTATTGCAAAATACTATCGCGTTTGATTTGACAAACTTTGCCACGCGGAAAGCGAACAGCAAGTCTTCCAGTTGTGCAGGTGTCGGTTTAATCTTGGTGACGATTTTCAAATCACCGGTAGAAATATTTTTCACGTCCGGTGTCTGCACCAAGAAGCCGCCGCCGACGCGCTTGTAATCGAATTCATTGGTGCCATCGGCGAGATCAATGCTGAGCACGCGAATATTTACTTTTGCGCTTAGTGCCTTGAGCGCGTCAGCATCGAACGCGGGCGCGATCAATACTTCGACAAACTGTTTGGCGATCTCTTGCGCCGTTGCCACATCGACAGGGCGATTAAAAGCGATAATGCCGCCGAATGCTGAAGTCGGGTCGGTCTGGAATGCGCGTTTATACGCACTGAACGGATTGTCGCCTATCGCCGCACCGCACGGATTGGCGTGCTTGATGATGACGCAGGCAGGGCCGTCAAAGGTTTTCACGCATTCCCACGCGGCATCGGCATCGGCGATGTTGTTGTAGGAAAGTTCTTTGCCTTGATGCTGTTTGAACGTAGCGAGCGAGCCGGGTATGGCGGGCAATTCTTCGTAGAACGCGGCATGTTGGTGTGGATTTTCGCCGTAGCGCAAATCCTGCACTTTTTGAAACTGCAGATTGAGCTTATTCGGGAAGTTTTCCTTTTTGCCCGAGGCATCAACCGCCGTCAGATAATTGCCGATTGCGCCATCGTAAGCCGCAGTATGGCTGAAAGCTTTTTTCGCTAAATCGAAGCGTGTTGCGTCTGACAGGATTTGCTTATTATTTTGTAACTCTTTGATTATATTAAGATAATCGTTGCAGTCCGAGACGATGCCGACATGCGCATAATTCTTCGCCGCCGCACGCACCATGGTCGGCCCGCCGATGTCGATATTTTCAATCGCGTCATCCAGTGTGCAATCGGGCTTCGCCACCGTCGCGCTGAACGGATATAAATTCACCACGACTAAATCGATAGTTGGAATATTGTGTTCGCGCATTTTCTCGACATGCGCCGTCAAATCACGCCGACCCAAAATGCCGCCATGAATTTTCGGATGCAAAGTTTTTACCCGGCCATCGAGCATTTCCGGAAAGCCGGTGTAGTCGGCGACTTCGGTGACTTTGATACCCGCGTTAGCCAATAACTTCGCTGTACCGCCAGTGGAAAGAATATCGATTTTCATTTCGCTTAATGCTTTAGCGAATTCGATGACACCGGTTTTATCGGAGACACTAATGAGGGCGCGCTGGATGGGGTTCATGGGTTTTTACTTGGTTAGGTGTAGCTGCGTACAACTGCAGATTCGTCACGCTATGCGTGGCGCAAGACAAAATAATTATTCAATGCCGTACAAATTCATTTTCTTGCGCAGGGTATTGCGATTGAGACCGAGCAAATCTGCGGCTCTCGTTTGGTTACCTTCGACGTGTTGCAACACGACTTCGAGCAACGGTTTCTCGACACTCGCCAACACCATGTCGTATACCGGGCCGGATTTTTCTCCATCCAGATCGTGGAAATATTGTTTGAGCACGCGGCGCACGCTGGCCGATAGCTCGCTCTCCCTGACTTCTTTATCTTTTATCATGCTGCCAATTCTTCGATAGAGGTTTTTGATTCTTGGTCGTAGCGCAGGCGCGTATCGCTCGCCGCGAGTTGGCCAAAAAAACCATCGATGGCCGCGTATTGTTCTTCTACGGTTTGCAACTGGTTCATGCCATGACGGAATGAGGCCGAGCCGACCAATCCTTTGGTGTACCAGGAGATATGCTTGCGCGCGACGCGTACTCCAGTGACTTCACCATAGAACTGGTGTAAATCTTCCAGATGCACCAACAGTACCCGGTGGATTTCACTCACTTCCGGCGGCGGTAAATGCTCGCCGGTTTGTAGGAAATATTCTATTTCGCGGAATATCCACGGGCGGCCCTGCGCCGCGCGGCCGATCATGACGGCATCGGCGCCGGTGTATTCGAGTACGAATTTGGCTTTTTCCGGTGTGGTGATATCGCCATTGGCGATCAGCGGAATTTTGATAGTTTGTTTGACGGCAGCGATGGTGTCGTATTCCGCATCGCCGGTGTATTGGCACGCACGCGTGCGGCCGTGCATCGCCAATGCCTGTATGCCTGCGTCTTCGGCAATGCGCGCAATCATCATCGCGTTGCGATGTTGTTTGTCCCAGCCAGTACGGATTTTCAAGGTGACCGGCACATTGACGGCTTTCACCACCGCTTCAACGATGCGCTTGACCAAAGGCTCGTCTTGTAGCAAAGCTGAGCCGGCCATGACATTGCAAACTTTCTTTGCCGGGCAGCCCATATTGATGTCGATAATCTGCGCGCCCTGATCGACATTGTATTTTGCTGCCTCGGCCATCATGGCCGGATCGGCGCCGGCGATCTGCACCGAAATAGGATCGACTTCGCCCTCATGGTTGGCGCGGCGCTTGGTTTTTTCCGAGCCCCACAACAGCGAATTGCTTGAAACCATTTCAGAAACTGCCATGCCCGCCCCCATCAATTTACACAATTGACGGAAAGGCCGGTCCGTCACACCCGCCATAGGGGCGACGATCAGATTGTTTTTAAGAACATGGGAGCCGATGCGCATTGCAGCAAAAACCAGACAAACTAGGGGTGCCTATTTTATACGCAATTGGGTTTGTGCGTAAAATTTAATCAACGCAAAAACTTGACAGAAATTAATTTATTTTATGTTGGAAAGAACACGATTGATCATACGCTGTACGTCAGGATTAGTATTTACTGGGATTATTTTGATTTCTGGGTGAGAGTTTGAATAGACTCGAAAAATCTCGTCTGAGAATGCCTGACCGATTTCTGCCACCTCAGAAAAATCCAACTCTACGAGCTTGAAGCGTTCAATTCCTGTGAGCAACCGCTTGGCCTGGGAGCGAGATAGCAAATTCTCTTGGCCCATCTGAGCAAGCTTAACGGGCACTACTGTTTTATTAAAACTTAAATCATCGGGTGCACCAGTCTCATATTGCTCGAATATGCCCCTTAACTCTAATTTGCTGTCGCAATCTACCGACATAAACACGGTGGTACCGTTGGTTTCGGGAAATGGGTCAGGACGTTCCAGTTCAGGGAGGTTCTGGTTTTTCTCAGCAAGCCATTGTTCCATTCGTGAATATTCCAGCTTATTCGCATAAAGGTTAAAGTCGTCGAAAGCGCGCGATGTGAAAAAAATTCCTTCGCCGGAATGTCCTTTGGGAGCGGAGGTCCGTTTACCTTTAGCGAGTTCAAGCAAAGCGTAGCGTGTGTCGGGTAAGTTGAAGGCTTCAGAAATTCGGCGAAAAATTCCTATGCCATCATCTATTATTGCCAGCGCAAGTATTCCATCTTTCTGGTATGCAATAACACTTAGCAGGGAGCCGCCCGAGTGGTCGTTTGCATTATTCACCATTTCGGTGAACCCGTAATGAACAATATTTTTGATATTCGCGGGCAAATCAAGCCAAGGAGAGTAATCGCGTTCCCATATCTGATTTTCATCAACGCCAGGTAACGCGTAAGCCGATTCGAGATAACGGCTTGAACCTTGAGAAAATATTGGCCGAGTGCCACTGCCTGACCGAATAATGTAACCATCTCGTTCTAGCTGCTGGATAGCTGGCGCTGCCCCGGCACGCGTTATTCCAAAATGCGTAGCAAAAGCTGAAGTGAAATCTTTGCGGTGCAGATTGACGTTTTTAGTAGCCCAGTCACTGGCGGTTTCAATAGTTGTGCGGGAAATGCGTGCCATATAGCCATTCAATCCAAACTTTACAATCGAACAGATATTGTAAAGTTTGATGCGTTAAATTGACAAGTAATGAATGCTGAATTATATAAAACTGCATAAAATCAATAGGTTGTATTTTTCTATCAATGCGCCTGTTCCCAATTCGGCCCGACGCCTGCTTCGACCAACAACGGCACCGCCAGTTTCGTCACATTGCACATCAGCGGCGGTAATTCTTTTTTCACTAATTCGATTTCGTTATCGGGCACTTCGAGCACCAGCTCATCGTGTACCTGCATGATGAGTTTAGTATTTAATTTTTTCTCGCTGATCCATTTATCTACCGCGATCATGGCGAGCTTGATTAAATCGGCGGCGGTGCCCTGCATCGGTGCGTTGATGGCTGCGCGTTCTGCGCCTTGGCGGCGTTGGGCGTTGCTGTTGCGGATTTCGGGCAGGAATAAACGTCGGCCGAAAACGGTTTCGACGTAACCTTGGTCGCGCGCTTCGTTGCGCGTGCGTTCCATATATTTCGCTACGCCGGGGTAGCGCGCGAAATAGCGTTCGATGTAGCTCGCCGCTGCGCTGCGTTCGATGCCCAGGTTGCCCGCAAGGCCGAAGGCGCTCATGCCGTAAATCAAACCGAAGTTAATTACTTTGGCGTAGCGGCGTTGTTCGCTGGTTACGTCAGCAAGTTCGACGCCGAAAATTTCAGCGGCGGTGGCCCTGTGGATGTCTTCGCCCGCTGCGAAGGCTTTGAGGAAGCCTTCATCGCCCGACAAATGCGCCATGATGCGTAATTCAATTTGCGAATAGTCGGCGGAAATAATTTGCGAGCCGGGCGGGGCGATGAAGGCTTCGCGGATGCGTCGGCCCTCAGTGGTGCGCACCGGGATATTTTGCAAATTGGGGTCGTTGCTGGCGAGTCTTCCCGTCACGGCGATGGCTTGGCCGTAATTGGTATGCACGCGTCCGGTATTTGGATTGACCATGCGCGGCAGTTTATCGGTGTAGGTCGATTTGAGTTTGGCGAGGCCGCGATATTCCAATAGTAATTTCGGCAGTGGATGGTCTTGCGCCAGTTGTTGCAACACATCTTCGTCGGTGGATGGTTGTCCACCCGGCGTTTTTTTCACCACCGGAATTTTCATTTTCTCGAATAAAATTTCCTGCAGTTGCTTGGGTGAATTCAAATTAAACGGTTGTCCTGCCTCTTCGTGTGCCTTGGCTTCGAGCTTGATCAATTTTTCGCCGAGCTCGCGGCTTTGCGTCTCGAGTAATTTCAAATCCAGCAACACGCCGTTTCGCTCAATACGCCATAACACCTCCATCGACGGCATTTCGATTTCTTTATAGATATAGTCGAGCTTTTTGTCGGCGGTGATTTGCGGATGGAGATGCTGATGTAATTGCAAAGTGATGTCGGCGTCTTCCGCCGCGTATTCGGCGGCTTGCTCAATACCGACTTGATCGAAGCCGATTTGCCCTGCGCCTTTGCCTGCCACGTCTTCAAACAAAATGGTTTTAGTGTTCAGATGGCGTAACGCCAAATTATCCATGTCATGCCGCTGGTGCGATTCAAGTACATAGGATTGCAACAGTGTGTCGTGCTCGACGCCTCTGAGCGCAATGCCGTGGTTGGCAAATACATGTATGTCGTATTTCAGGTTTTGGCCGACTTTATTTTTATGCGCGTTTTCCAGATAAGGTTTGATCGCGGCAAGCACTTTTTTCAATTCCAGTTGTTCCGGCGCGCCGGCGTAGCGGTGCATCAGCGGCAGATAAGCCGCGTTTCCTGGTTCGACGCAAAACGACATGCCGACGATCTGGGCTTGCAGCGGATCGAGGCCGGTGGTTTCGGTGTCGATGCAGGCGAGTGGCGAGTTGTTTAGCTTAGCGAGCCAAACGTCAAATTGCGCTGGCGTCAAAATCGTTTCGTAGTGACGCGGATATTTCGGTGCTTCGTTGACGACCGGTGCAGTGTGGTCAGGCGCGGCAAAATCACGACCGCCATTTTTGTCGGCGGGAGCATTGAACCGGGTTTTGTTGGCGGCAGGTTTTCCATTGGGATCCGCTCCCGCCTTTAATTCTTTCAGCCAGGTTCTGAATTCAAAGCGTTCGAATAAAGTTTCCAGCGTGGCCTTGTCGGGCGCAGCCGGCACCAACGTATCAAACTCCACCGGCAACGTGACGTCGCATTTAATCGTCAGCAACTCGCGGCCCTTGGGCAACCAGTCGAGCGCCTCGCGCAAATTATCGCCCACCACACCTTTGATTTTGTCGGCGTTGGCGACGATGTTGTCGAGTGATTCGTATTCGGTCAGCCATTTCACCGCTGTTTTCGGTCCGACTTTCTCTACACCGGGCACGTTGTCCACCGCGTCGCCCATCAGCGTGAGGTAATCGATAATGCGGTTGGCTGGCACGCCGAATTTGGTCAGCACGCCGGCTTCGTCGAGTTTTTCGTTCGACATGGTGTTGACCAGCATCACATGCGGATTCACCAATTGCGTGATGTCCTTGTCGCCTGTCGAGATAATAGTGTGAAAGCCGCGCGCCTCGGCGTGCTTGGCCAAGGTGCCGATCACATCGTCGGCTTCGACGCCTTCGACGGCCAGCAGTGGCCAGCCCATGGCGCGGATGGCATCGTGCAGCGGCGCGATCTGGTCGCGCAGGTCGTCCGGCATAGGCGCGCGGTTGGCCTTATATTCGGGATATAAATCATCGCGGAAGGTTTTTCCTTTTGCGTCGAATACGCATGCGATATACTCGGCGGGAAAGTCGTGGCGTAGTTTGCGTAACATATTGAGCACGCCGTAAATCGCGTTGGTCATTTCGCCTTTGGAATTACGCAAATCGGGCAATGCATGATAAGCGCGATAAAGGTAGGACGAGGCATCGACGAGTAACAGGGTTTTATTCATTTTTTCCGGGATAACATGATATGAACGAAAAACTTCCAAAAGTTGTCGGCGGCGAACGTCAGGAGCGTACCCTGCAATCGGCGCGCGAATCATGGCGCATATTCGAGATTATGGCAGAGTTTGTCGCCGCAACGGAACGCCTGTCGAATGTGCAACCGGCGGTGAGCATCTTCGGCAGCGCTCGCACGCCGCATGACCATCCGTATTACATCCTCACCGAGCAAATCGCGCGTCAGCTATCCGACGCGGGCTTTACCGTGATTTCCGGCGGCGGGCCCGGCATCATGGAAGCGGCCAACAAAGGCGCATATTTCGGCAAATCGGTTTCAGTTGGCTTAAACATCAATTTGCCCCACGAACAAGGCGGCAATCCGTATCAAGATGTCTCGATATCGTTCGATCATTTTTTTGCGCGCAAAGTCATGTTCGTTAAATTTGCTGCGGCGTATGTGGTGATGCCCGGCGGCTTCGGTACGTTGGACGAATTGATGGAAGCATTGACGCTGGTACAAACCGGCAAGACGCGCAAGATTCCAATTATTCTCGTGCACGAACCTTTTTGGCGCGGTCTGCTGGAATGGATTAAACGTACCTTGGTGACAGAAGGCATGATCAGTCCGGAAGATTTGAATTTGGTGAAAGTGATCAATGATCCGAAAGAGGTCGTGAATGCGATTTTCGATCATTACGAAACGCGCGGCTTCGAGCCATCACCCGCTGAACGCGAGATCCAGTTGAGTTTGTAACTATTTGATTTTATTGAATTATTTATATGTCGGTTTATACTAAAGTTAGCGCAGAACAACTCACGCAATGGTTGAAAAATTATTCGCTCGGTCAATTGCTCGATTTGCAAGGCATCGCGTCGGGCATCGAGAACACCAATTATTTTGTCACCACCCGCCACGGCAAATATGTGCTGACCTTGTTCGAAAAATTGCACGCATCCGAGTTGCCGTATTACATGCACTTGATGGCGCATTTGGCCAACCATGGTTTTCCCTGCCCCAAACCGGTGGCGAATTTCACTAACGAATTTATCAGTCAGCTGAATGGCAAGCCGGCCTCCATCGTGAGTTGCTTGCCGGGTAAATCGGTGATCGAGGTGACGCCCGCGCAATGCGCGGAAGTCGGCGCCGTGTTGGCGGATATGCATCTCGCCGCGCAAGGCTATGCGCAACGCATGGCGAACCCGCGTGGCCCGCACTGGTGGCAAATCTATGCGCAACAACTCTTGCCGCATGTAAAGCCGGCGGAAGCACAATTGATGCAAAGCGAACTCGCGTTCCAGGCGCAACATAAGCATGATGCCTTGCCGCGCGGCGTCATCCACGGCGATTTGTTCCGCGACAATGTATTGTTTGACGACGGGCGTATCGGCGGCGTGATCGATTTTTATTTTGCCTGCAACGATGTGCTGCTCTACGACGTGGCGATCACCGCCAATGATTGGTGTATGCGCAGCGACGCGAAGCTGGATCCGGCGCGCTTGACTGCGCTGTTGCGCGGCTACCAAGCCGAGCGCGCTTTCAACGAGGCGGAAAAAACCGCTTGGCCGGTCATGTTACGCGCGGCGGCGTTCCGCATTTGGCTCGGCCGCCTCGGTTATAATCATTTTCCGATGCAAGGTGAAATGACGCACACCAAAGATGCCGGTTTATACCAACGTATATTGCAACACCATATCGCCGCGCCGCTGGATTTAGCCGCGCTGATAGCTTAAAAAATAACCCATGGAGAAAATATGAAAGTACGCGATTTGCCGGCGGTACATGGTTGGTATTGGATCAGGGATGCCTTCAAACTATTCACCAAAAGCCCTGCGTTATGGATAGCGTTGATCGTGGTGTTATTCGTCATCTGGATAGCGTCTTCAATAGTGCCCATCATCGGGCAAGTGGTAGTGGCCGTGTTGTATCCGGTTTTTATCGCTGGGCTGATGG
>JAYVGF010000143.1:0-5835 GCA_043772415.1 Betaproteobacteria bacterium | reverse complement strand
TCTGGGAGTTCACTTTCTCTGTCTTTGGGGTAGTGGTTCAGTTTGAAATTAATTCAGGATTCGGAGTGGGTAACGGACTACGCCCAAAGTCTCTGTCAGACAGGTTTTACCCCTTCCCCCTTTGACGGGGGAAGGTGGGGATGGGAGTGAAGGTTACGCCATCCGAAGCTTGAACCACCGCAACGCGTGCGCGCGGCGCACCCTACCGATTTGTCATCCTGAGCCTTAGCGAAGGATCTGCTTTTCGGTTTTGATTTGAGCAGTAAACAGCAGATTCTTCGCTATCGCTCAGAACGACAGAGGCTATAAATGCGAAAAGAGAATAGTCCACCCATCTGCGCCGCCGCTATTTCTGCTGCCTATCGGGAGCCGTCGGCGAGCACATGTTTGAGCTACGCGGTGATGCAGATTTCAAATGAAGGTAAGAGCGAGGTTGTGCTCGACGCCCGATAGGCGGCAGAAATAGCGCGACAACAAAAACCTAAAAAACAAAAAGCAGCGCGGCGGATTCGCCTTTTTTGGTTACTTTTTTGGCGAAGCAAAAAAATGACTAGCCGCCGGGGCGCACCGTTCATCGGGACGCGCAGCGAGGGGGCGGGAACGGTGCAGCGGGTGGCCGCAATAAATAAAGTGGTTAACAATGCGCCGATGGCCGCGCCCGCACCCAAGGCTGCGCCCACAGTGGCGCGGCCATCACCCCCGGCACTCTCAATACAACTACAGCAATAACAGATTAGCCGCAAACTAATTCCACCCATCCCCACCCTAACCCTCCCCTTGAAGGGGAGGGGACGATGCTTCCAGCTTTTGCAGTAAATATTCGCGCACCTTGTTCGCTAACTGTATATCCAAACAATCAAACTCCACCACTCCCTCCATCGAACGCAACCAAGTAAGTTGTCGTTTGGCCAGTTGTCGTGTAGCGATAACGCCTTTTTCGCGCAATGCTTGCTGAGTAATTTCCCCATCAAGAAATTCCCATGCCTGCCGATAACCGACGCAGCGCATAGCCGGTAAGTTCGGATGTATATCAAATTGTTGTCTGAGATTTTTTACTTCTTCGACCAGACCAGCTTTCAGCATGACATCAAAACGTGATGTTATCCGTTCGTGCAATATTTTCCTTTCGCTCGGCACCAGCCCAATCTTGATAAAACGGTAGGGCAGCGGAGTGGTATCGGCCTTTCCCAATTGGGAAGTCATAGTCTCGCCGCTAAGCAAGCAAATTTCCAGTGCGCGTTGGATACGCTGCGCGTCCATCGGCTTGAGGCGCGCGGCGGTTGCCGGATCGAGCTTGGCTAGTTCTGCGTGCATCGCGGGCCAACCGATTTTTTTTGCGCGTGCGTCGAGTTCCGCGCGTAATTCTGCATCGGCTTGCGGCAACTTGCTTAAGCCCTCTAGCAATGCCTTGAAATACAGCATGGTGCCGCCAACGAGCAAAGGAATATTTCCGCGCGCGCTGATTTCACCCATCACACGCAACGCGTCTTTACGGAATTGCGCGGCAGAATAACTTTGCGTGGGTTCAATTAGGTTGATTAAATGATGCGGCGCTTTTTCGAGTATGTCGGCATCAGGCTTAGCCGTGCCGATGTCCATGTGACGATACACCAAGGCAGAATCGACGCTGACAATTTCGCAGGGGAAATGTTTTACTAAATCGACCGCGACGCCCGTTTTGCCGCTGGCGGTCGGGCCCATTAATAAAATCGCGGGTGGAAGTGGCGCGTCGTTCATGGCGGTTATTGACCGCGCATGAACATTTTGTCGAGTTCGGCCAGCGTGACTTGAAACCAGGTGGGGCGACCGTGGTTGCATTGGCCGGAGCGCTCGGTCGCTTCCATTTCACGCAACAACGCGTTCATTTCGGTAACGGTAAGCATACGATTGGCGCGCACCGCAGTGTGGCAAGCGAGTGTGGACAGCAATTCGTTTTGGCGTTCGGTCAGCACGCGTGTCGCACCGGCTTCGTTGATGTCCGCGAGCACGTCGCGCGCCAAAGATATCGTATCGGCGTCTTGTAATAAGCTCGGCACAGCGCGCACGGCGAGTGACGAAGGTGACAACGTGGCGATAGCAAAACCCAAAGTGGCTAAAGTTTCCGCATGTTCTTCCGCACACGCGACTTCTAGCGCGCTGGCATTGAAGGAAACCGGAATCAATAACGGCTGCGACGCGATGGATTGTTGGTCCAGCGCGGTCTTGAGTTTTTCGTACACCACGCGTTCGTGCGCGGCGTGCATATCGACAATGATCAAGCCATGACGGTTTTGCGCGAGGATGTAGATGCCGAGTAATTGCGCGAGGGCAAAACCTAGTGGCTGCGCATCTTGCTGCACGTTATTCGTTTCAACCGAACTTTCTGTTCGAGCAATAACATAATCAGTAACTATTTGATTATTATCAGTTTTTTTACCAAATAAAGTCTCGTAAAATGGCCGGGGTTCATTCACATTAAATGAACTTTGTTGTGCACTGGCATAAAAATTTTGCGCTGAATTTTTTGTGATCGTATTTTCAGCGACAGTCATATCACCCGCGCCTGAATAAGCAAACGCGTTACGTTCACCCGCGCTGACGGCGCCGGTTTGTACTGGCTGCGCCAAGGCCTTATGCAGCGCATGAAAAACAAACTGATGCGCTGCGCGGCCATCGCGGAAACGCACTTCGGTTTTGGTCGGATGCACATTAGCATCGACCAAGGCCGGATCGATTTGCAAAAACAAAACATAAGCCGGATGGCGCAAATGATGCAGGACATCCTGATACGCTTGGCGTATCGCATGCGATAAAAGTTTGTCGCGCACGAAACGGCCATTGACGTAAAAATATTGCTCGTCGCGGCTGGAACGCGCGGCGGCGGGCCGCCCGGCAACGCCGGACAAACGTAGCCCTGCGGCGCTGACATCGATGATCTCCGACTCGCGCGCGAAGTCGTCACCCAAAATCGCCGCTACACGCGCGACCGGTTCCTGCGTCGGCAGGCGCCAGGAATTGCGCCCGTTGTGCGTCAGCGTCATCGCTACATCGGGACGGCTCAACGCGATGCGCTTGAACGCTTCTTCGGCATGCGCAAATTCAGTCGCTTCGGATTTGAGAAATTTACGCCGTGCCGGCGTGTTGAAAAATAAATCGCGTAGGTCGATCTGTGTGCCTTGCGCCAACGCTGCCGGTTCTATCGGCGACAGCGCGCCACCGGTGACGTCTATTTTCCAGGCATGTTTGTCGTCGGCGCGGCGACTCAGCAAAGATAAATGCGACACCGCGGCTATGCTCGCCAGCGCCTCGCCGCGAAAGCCCAAACTCGCAACCGATTCCAAATCCTGCAGAGTCGCGATTTTACTGGTGGCGTGACGAGCGAGCGCGAGCGATAAATCTTCTTTCGCGATGCCCGCGCCGTCGTCGGTCACGCTGATGCGATTCATGCCGCCTGCGTCTAACTGCACGGCAATTGATTGCGCCTGGGCATCGAGACTGTTTTCCAGCAACTCTTTTAGCGCAGCGGCGGGCCGCTCGACCACTTCGCCCGCGGCGATTTGGTTAATCAATAAATCCGGCAATATACGTATGGAAGGCATGGCATGTGGGAGCAAAACAATAGGACATTATATCTATTACTGGGCGGGGGAAAATTACCTCGCGCGGGAAAATACGCCATGGTTGTACATTTTAGGTCAACACATCGTGTAATTTGAATCAATTATCCCAAACTATCCGCAAGTGCAGAAGAAAAATACCACGTTTACCTACCTAGCTTTCTAAAATTAGACTGCTAGTCTTAGTACTATGCGTCCTACCTCATTGAGTGATTTCTAAAATATTATTTTCATGGCCATTGCTCATCCCGTCCATACGTCATCTAACTTGAACCGTTTGATGCAGACCAACACTGCGGAAGCGGATCTAATCTATGCCGAGCAAGTGCGCTTGCTCTATCGCCTGTCGCTGGTGGGTTATCTCGCCACACTGTTAGTCGCCCTGGCCTTGGGTGCTGTGCTGTGGAATGAATTATCGCCACGTCCGGCGCTATTCGCCTGGCTGGCCTTTATTACGCTATTGACCATCGCGCGCTATGGTTTATACAAAGCCTACATGGGCGCGAAACCCACGGTTGAGCAAGCGCCGAATTGGGGCAATTGGTTTGTTGTCGGCACTGGGCTAATGGGGTTTGGTTGGGCCGTCGTCGGCACACTGTTATTCCCACTCGGTAATTTGTTTAACGAAATGAGCGTGGTCATGCTGGTCGCTTTGCTCACCACCGGCGCGCTGGCCGAGCATGCGCCCTATCGCCCGGCGTTTGTTTCTTATGCTGTGCCTGCTTTGGTGCCGCTGACATTCCATATGTTGCTATTGCGCGATCAGAATCATGTGCTACTTGGCTTGGTATTGCTGGCGCTCGCAGGTTTACTCTTATTTATACACTCACGCGCCAATTCCGCCGTGATCGAAACACTCACTACGCGCTTCAGGAACCTGTCGCTGGCTTCCAGTCTGGAAACTGAACGCCAACAGTCGCGCGAGGCGATCATGGCGCTGGAAACGGAAAGTGCAGGCCGCCGACGGGCAGAATCGCAAACCCTTATAGCGAACAGAAAACTCTCCCTGCATATGCAGCACTCGCCGCTGGCGGCGGTGGAATGGGACATGAATTTTTGCGTCACCGACTGGAATCAAGCCGCGGAAAAAATATTCGGCTACAAACGCGAACAAATGCTGGGGCATCATGCCGCCGAATTAGTCACGGCGGAAGGCCGCGCGACGATGAAAGCATTGTGGGATGATCTCGGTAGCCATCCTGACGGCGTGCGCACCACCACCAATAATCTCACCATGGATGGACGCACCATTATTTGCGACTGGTTCGCTGCGCCGATTTACGACGCCAACCGCGTGATGGTCGGCATGGCCGCCATCATCAATGACATTACCGAACGCACCCACTCGGATAAATCCACGCAATACCAAGCCACGCATGACGCACTCACCGGCCTGCCTAACCGCCGCATGATGCAGGAACGCCTGGCGCAATCTATTGCCCAGGCGAAACGTGCGCAGCGCCACGTCGCCGTGCTGTATCTGGATCTCGACCGTTTCAAGCTCATCAACGACACGCTTGGGCACGAAGCCGGTGACAGCGTACTGCGTACCGTGGCGCAACGCCTCAGCCAGTCGGTGCGCGAGGAAGACACCGTCTCGCGCGAAGGCGGCGATGAATTTATTGTCACCTTGCCTAACCTCGTTGACGTCGAAAATGCGCGCGTAGTAGCGGAAAAAATTCTCAAAGCTTTGTCAGCACCATTCGAAATAGGCGAGCACCGCTTCAACGTTTCCGCCAGTATCGGCGTGAGTTTTTTCCCCGACAACGCGGAAGACGCTGCAACGCTGATGCGGCATGCCGACACGGCGATGTATAAAGCCAAAGAAGCGGGCCGCAACACTTTGCGTTTTTTCAGCGAAGACCTGGAGAAAATGCTATCGCACCGCCTCGAACTGGAAACCAGCTTGCGCCACGCTATCGAGCACGAAGAATTTTCCCTGCAGTTTCAGCCGCAGATTGAACTGGCTTCCGGCCGCATACGCGGCATGGAAGCCTTGTTGCGCTGGAAAAGTCCGAGCGGGATGGAAGAAATTTTTCCGCGCCAATTTATTTCCGTGCTGGAAGAAATGGGGCTTATCGCGCCTGTCGGCGAGTGGGTGATACGCCACGCCTGTGCGCAGGCGAAACAATGGGAGCTGGCCGGCCACCGCGACCTGGTGGTGTCGGTCAACTTGTCTGCGCGCCAATTGATCTCGCGTAACCTGCTGCCGCTGCTGCGTGATGTGCTTAAAGAAAGC
>JAYVGF010000142.1:0-5911 GCA_043772415.1 Betaproteobacteria bacterium | reverse complement strand
GTCGGATGCGGTATTAGTTTAGTCTCGATGCGCCAGCTTGGATTGGCATCGAAATAATTCAGTCCTTTGAAGCTGGTGCGCGCTGCCGAAGCTAAATCTTTAATACGCACGCCTAAAAGTTCGCCGCGTTTGATCAAATAAAAGCGCAACGAGCCTAATTCCAGCGGTGTCGGCTTGGCTTCCTGTTCGTCGTTTTTAAGCGCAATGGTTTGTGCGACGGGTCGGCCTGCCATACTGACGCCTGCGTTTGGCGCTGGTGTGAAACTCACTTGCCCGTTTTGTAATGTAAACGTCCCAGTACTTTCCGGTGCTTTATCGCGTGGAAAGATCACTGCGTTATTCGGTCCGCTGCCGGCTTTATTCGCTCCGAGCTTGAGCCAGTAAAGTCCTGCGACGGTGAGCCAGCCATCGTCTTTGGTCAATGCTTGCGCGCGCTCAGCTCGCCAACGGCGCACTTCGCTGATATAAGCATTTTGCGGTGATTGCACGGGTGGCGTGACTTGCGCAGGTTCGACGGGCACCACTGCTGGCGTTACGCTTTGCGCAGCGGCTTGTCGTGTCTGTGGTGGGGTGGCGCTGGGCGCAGAGGTAATGGGCGCAGGGGCACTCGATTGGCAACTTGCCAACAGCAGCAAGCAGATCGAACTAAATAGGAACCGCAAAAATAACATAAATCCTGAGCCTCAAAAACTACGTATTACTCTATTTTAGTACGCCTGCATTAACTTTCCAGCACTAATAAATACCTATATAAAACAAATATTTATATTCGTTTTGGTGTAGCTAAAGCACAAAAATCTTGCAGGATCTTAAGGTCGGCTTCCATATCGCCGCTCGGCATTAAAGCTGGGCCGATAGCAACGACTTTTTCATGATAATTAAAATAGGCCGGCACGATCGGTACGCCGGCTTGTTTAGCGATGTGATAAAAACCGCTTTTCCATTTGGTGCCTGCACTGCTGCGAGTGCCCTCGGGCGCGACGCCGAGCAATAATTTTTCGCGTGTGCGGAAGGCGTTAACGGTTTGCTCTACCAAGCCGTGCGAAGCGGTGCGGTTCACCGGAATGCCGCCGAGCCAGCGCAATAATCCATCCGCCGGCCAGCGGAAAATGGTGTGCTTGCCTAGCCAGTTGCCGTACAGGTTCAAAGAAAACAAGGTCGCGAGTCCAACGAATAAATCCCAGTTAGTGGTATGCGGCGCGACGGCCACCACCATGCGCGGCAAGTCAGGAAAATTACCGGTAATTTTCCAGCCTAAACTTTTTAATAACCATCGCGTGAGCGGATGCAAAATACCAAAACTGCGCTGGGGAACTGCGTCGCCCAAAACTGGAAAGGACACAACATTCTCCCTGTTAGTTTTTATAATTATAGATAAGACCGGTTCAAATTTCTTGTGCGGAAAGGCTGTCCACTTCGTGCTTCGCCGGTTTACCGTTGATACAATACGGACATGATACGCCCAGCGCGTAATGCGGTGAGCGCTGTTCAACTTTGTTCACCGGATTGAGGCAATTGAAACATTGCACGATGCCGGATTCTTCCAATTGCGGATTGAGTGCAACGCGGCGGTCGAACACAAAACAATCGCCGTCATAATGCGCACCGCCGCACTCCTCAAAATATTTCAGGATGCCGCCGTCGAGTTGATACACGTCTTTGAAGCCGAGGTTTTGCAGCACCGGCGCGGCCTTTTCGCAACGGATGCCGCCGGTGCAAAAGGTCACTACAGTTTTATTTTTCAGCGACGCGTCGAGTTGTTTCGCTCTTTGCGGAAACGCGCGGAAGGTATCCACGCCGATGGGCAAGGCGTTATGAAAAGTACCGAGGCGGATTTCATATTCGTTACGCGTATCCACCAACACCACCTCGCGGCCTTCATCCAGCCATTGCTTTAACGTGGTCGGCGAAACAGCAGGCGCGCGTTTAATCGCTGGTGAAATTTCCGGCATGCCCATGGAAATAATTTCTTTTTTGATTTTCACCAGCATGCGGTTAAAAGGCTTTTCGTCTGACGGGCTTTCTTTGGCTTCCAAATCGGCAAAGCGCGCATCATCTTTCAACTGCGCAAAAAACTGTTCAATGTCCGCCCGCTCACCGGCGAGAAACATATTGATACCTTCCGCCGCGATCAAAATCGTGCCGCGCAAATTCAATGCGAGGCAATCTGCTTTCAGCGTTTCACGCAATTCCGGCAAGTCGTCTAATGCCACAAATTTATATGCGGCGACGTTAATTATGCTCATAAAATATTAAATATAATCAAGATGTTACAAATAAGGACTATTGCTTCCACAGTTTTAATTTGCAGTGTTCAGCACGTACAAATAATTATCGGTGCTTAACAGGCTTTGTATTAATTGGTGGGCTTTTGCGTAGGCGTTCAACTTTATAGTGGTACGAGTCCTCCCAATCGAGGGTGCCAAAAAGCGCTAATAGCGCCTTATTCTGGCGGCGATAAATGTATTTTTTTAGAACGCGCTTGATTAAACCGTTAATGGTAAAAAAGATTGCCCCCATAGAAATATATTAATCTACGTAGGCATTATAAAGCAGTGGCCATACGTTCATCACAATACATATCTAGCCAAATCTTCGCTTTTCGCCAACTCGCCGAGCTTGGCATTCACATATTCAGCGTCAATATTGACGCTTTGTTTATCGTCTTTACCGGCATCAAAAGAAATTTGTTCCAGCAATTTTTCCATCACGGTATATAAACGTCGCGCGCCGATGTTCTCGGTTTTTTCATTCACTTGAAACGCGATCTCGGCCAAGCGCTTAATCGCGTCGGGTTTGAAATCCAGCGTGACGCCTTCGGTTTGCAGTAGCGCTTCGTATTGTTTGGTCAAACATGCATCGGTGCTGGTGAGGATCTTTTCAAAATCATCGACCGAGAGTGAACTCAGCTCAACCCGTATCGGTAGGCGGCCTTGCAATTCGGGAATCAGATCCGACGGTTTGGCCAAATGAAATGCGCCGCTGGCGATGAACAGAATATGATCGGTTTTGATCATGCCGTATTTAGTCGAAACCGTGGTGCCTTCGACCAGCGGCAGTAAATCACGTTGCACGCCGGCGCGCGAAACATCCGGCCCGCTGCCTTCGGAGCGGCTGGTGATTTTGTCGATTTCGTCTAGGAACACGATGCCGTTTTGCTCGACATTTTCCAATGCGCGAATTTTGAGATCGTCGTTATTGACCAGTTTCATGGCTTCTTCTTCCAGTAGCATTTTCATCGCTTCGGCTATTTTCAGCTTGCGCGTTTTTTTGCGCTCGCCGCCCATGTTCTGGAACATGCTTTGGATTTGCGAGGTCATGTCTTCCATGCCCGGCGGCGCCATGATTTCCATGTGCATCGGTTGTGCGGCGATGTCGATGTCGATTTCTTTGTCATCGAGTTTGCCTTCGCGCAGCATTTTACGGAATTTTTGCCGCGTCGAATTTTGTTCCGGGTCTGTCGAGGTTTCCAGTGAGGTGCCGAAACCAACGGGTCGTGCGGGCGGTAGCAACACATCCAGGATGCGGTCTTCGGCTGCATCGGCGGCGGCGAGCTGATTTTTTTTCATTTCCTGTTCGCGCGTTTGCTTGATCGACATTTCCACCAGATCGCGAATGATCGAATCGACATCGCGGCCAACGTAACCGACTTCGGTGAATTTGGTCGCTTCGACTTTGATAAACGGCGCGTTGGCGAGCTTGGCTAAGCGGCGCGCGATTTCGGTTTTGCCGACGCCCGTGGGCCCGATCATGAGAATATTTTTCGGCGTGATTTCCTGCCGCAACGGCTCCGGCACTTGTTGGCGGCGCCAGCGATTACGCAACGCGATGGCGACAGCGCGCTTGGCCGCTTGCTGGCCGATGATGTGCTTATCCAATTCATGTACGATTTCCTGCGGGGTCATGTGGCTCATCATTCCAGCGTCTCGATTGTGTGATTTTGGTTGGTGTAGATGCAAAGGTCACCTGCGATGATCAAAGATTTTTTCACAATGTCCTTAGGTGAGAGCTCGGTATTTTCCAACAACGCGCGCGCGGCAGAATGCGCGTAGCTGCCGCCGCTGCCTATGGATAGCAGGCCGAGTTCAGGCTCCAACACGTCGCCCATGCCGGTGATAATCAGCGACGATTCACGATCGGCCACGACCAACATGGCTTCAAGTTTGCGCAACATGCGATCGGTGCGCCAATCTTTCGCCAGCTCGACGGCTGAACGCATCAAATGGCCCTGGTGTTTTTCCAGCTTGGATTCAAAACGTTCAAGCAAAGTAAACGCATCCGCCGTCGCGCCGGCGAAACCGGCGAGGATTTTATCGTGATACATTTTGCGTACTTTACGCGCGGTGGATTTGGCGACGATGGTGCCGAGGGTGACTTGCCCGTCACCGCCCATAGCAACGATGTTGCCGCGCCGGACGGAGACGATGGTGGTGCCGTGAAAGGATTCAGTTGTCATAAGCCTTTAGCCTGAGTTGAAATAACAGTTAAACTCCTATGATAAATGGGGTCGAGCGTAAATGTTTCAAGCATTGATTCGATTGATATTTTTCTTTTATCCGATACTGGAATCCTCCCCGCGTGGGAATGTGGCGGCTTGATTATACTGCCGCTTTCTCTGTGTCTTTGTGGTAAAAGTTTTTGACCCTGCAATCTAAAACTCCCCGCGAAAGCCCAATTGAAAATGCCGCCCCTGTTGCGGCGTCACCAGTTTGAGATAAGAGGTATGCAAACGTATGTCTTGATCGAGTAAATTACCGCCTTTGAAAAACACATTGATGCCGCCTTTTTTCCCTGCGCCGAAACGATAGCTGATTTCCGCATCCAATCGATTGTATCCATCGGTAGCCGTTTCTAATTCGGCCACGCGATTTTGTTTGAAGGCATGGATCAAACTGACATTGCTATTCCATTGTGCAAGCGAATAATCAAATTCAACGCCGATGCGCGGCGGTGAAATGCGTGGCAAATTGCTGCTGCCCGCCAGTCGTCCGCGTACCGTGTCGGTAAACAGGCGCATGCCCAATCCTTGTTCGTCCGGGCGGTAAGCAATCTCCGCTTCTGCGCCGACAAAGCGCGCGTCTGCTTGGGCAGTTTGTTGTAGCAAAAACGCACCTATAGCATCAACTGTTCCGCCGTCGTCCACTCTATCGGCAATGCCGTCGGCATTAGCGTCGGCATTTTTTGCATAGACATAATGGCTGATGCGATTGGTAAACAGATTGAGTTTCCAGTTGAGTTGCTTGCCGGTGTTACGCAGAGTCAGGTCGATATTGCGTGCAGTTTCTTTGTTCAATGCGTTATTACCTTTATCGAAAGTCGCCGTTGCCGGGTGCGCGCCGTTGGAATACAGCTCTTCCACTGACGGCGCGCGTTGGCCTTGGGTGAGGTTGATACTGGCGTTGTAATGCGGCGCAAATTTCCACAACAGACCGACAGCGCCGGTATATAAAGTGTAATCGCGTTTCGCGTTGATGGAGTCCTGCGGGCGACGGTCGGCACTTTCTATGCGCAAACCCCAATCGACATTCAGCGGGCCGAATTTTTTTTCTTCCACCAAAAATACACCGCGCTCGTTGCTTACGGTACGCGGAATAATGCTTTCTGCGCCGATAGCTGATATATCGCGCCGTTGCAGTTGCACCCCGACTGCGCCAGCCCATCCTGCTACAGACTGATGCTGCGCTTCGATGCGTGATTCCCATGCTTTATTCTTGAAGCGCGTGCCGATATTACCGTCGCTATTTATTTCGTCGTGAGCATAATCGTTGTGGCCGAAACGCAATTTGGCGCGTTTGAATGCTGGCGTTGGCTGATTCAATTCACCGGAGATATCGATGCGCGTTTGCTTTTGCATAATACTCACACCTTCGTCAGTGGGGATGCCGTAACGGTTTTCCAGCCCTTCGACGCC
>JAYVGF010000141.1:0-7910 GCA_043772415.1 Betaproteobacteria bacterium | reverse complement strand
CGAATTTTCGTAGAGAGATTTTTCGTAGGGTGGGCAAAGCGCAGCGTGCCCACCAGATCGTTCAGCGTGGGCACGCTATCGCTTTGCCCACCCTACGCTCGCTGACGACACCGATCAATAGCGCGGGGTGGATTGAGGAGGGTTGGGTTTCATTTGGAAATGCCGAAATGCGAATTTTCGTAGGGTGGGCAAAACGAAGTGTGCCCACCGAATCGATCAGCGTGGGCACGCTATCGCTTTGCCCACCCTACACATGTTGAGGCTTTCGTAGGATGGGTGAAACCCATCATGCGCGGGTTCCAGTTTGCCATGATGTCCATTTAACGCAAAAGCCGATGGGTTGCACCCATCCTACGCTTGCTATAAATAAATTTAATCTACATTATATTACCAATATCATGCCTCATCCGGTTCCGGATTTTCCTTATGCTCCAACTCACCAGTATTTTTCGCACGAGCAGGCGCCTGCGCCGCAATCTTAGGCGTCGAAACTTTTACATCCGCATTCTGCGCACGATGACGCAAAGCGTGATCAATCAGCACTAGCGCGAGCATGGCTTCGGCTATCGGGGTGGCGCGGATGCCGACGCAGGGGTCGTGGCGGCCGTGGGTTTCGACTAGGACGGGTTGGCCGGCTTTGTTGATGGATTGTCTGGGTGTGCGGATGCTGGATGTCGGCTTGATGGCGATATTCACCAGCACGTCTTGCCCGGTGGAGATGCCGCCGAGGATGCCGCCGGCGTGGTTGGTGAGAAAACCTTGCGGGGTCATTTCGTCGCCGTGGACGGTGCCTTTTTGTTCGACTGAGGCGAAGCCTGCGCCGATTTCGACGCCTTTGACGGCGTTGATACCCATCATGGCGTAGGCGATTTCGGCGTCGAGGCGGTCATACACCGGCTCGCCCCAGCCGACCGGCACACCGCTCGCCACGACGCTGATTTTTGCACCGCAGGAATCGCCGGATTTACGCATGGCGTCCATGTAGGTTTCGAGTTGCGGCACGACGCTGTCGTCGGCGACAAAGAATGGATTGCTCTTCACCACGGCCCAAGTCTTGAAAGGGACTTTGATGTCGCCGAGTTGGGATAAATAGCCGCGTATCTCGACGCCGTATTTTTCTCGTAACCATTTTTTCGCAATCGCACCTGCCGCGACGCGCACGGCGGTCTCGCGTGCGGACGCGCGCCCGCCGCCGCGATAATCGCGGATGCCGTATTTTTGCCAATAGGTGTAGTCGGCGTGGCCGGGGCGGAAGGTCTCGGCGATGTTGCTGTAATCTTTGCTTTTCTGGTCTTCGTTGCGAATGAGTAAGGCTATCGGCGCGCCGGTGGTTTTGCCTTCAAATACGCCGGATAAAATTTCTACTGAGTCGGATTCGCGCCGTTGCGTAACATGACGCGAGGTGCCGGGTTTGCGCCTATCCAGCTCTAGCTGGATGTCTTCTGCGCTGACATTCATGCCCGGCGGGCAGCCATCGACCACGCAGCCTATCGCGGGTCCGTGGGATTCGCCGAAGGAAGTGACGCAAAAAAGAGTGCCAAAGGTGTTGCCGGACATGGATTTATTCTCGCTAATTTGTTTGTGAAAGTTTAACATATACAGTCTATTGCACTGTTATCCACGTTTATAATATGCACCCAGATGACCCGGATAAATTGAAAGGCCCTGGCGGACTGACGCTGAGGCAAGTGCATGAGCTGGTGAAGCAAAGCGCGGCACGGGATAAACAGGCGGAAAAATCGCGCAATATGTTGGCGCAGAAGCAGAGTAGATGGCAGCGCGTAGTACGCTATATTTGGGATAAGCGAAAATAAAATGAAAGAACTATTTTGAATAAAACCATGCTGGAAGAGTTAAACAAAGCCTCGCTCGAATATCACCGCCTGCCGCGTCCCGGCAAAATCGAAGTCGTGCCCACTAAAGTATTGGCCACTCAGCGCGACCTCGCCCTCGCCTACACGCCCGGCGTCGCCGCTGTATGCGAGGCCATCGTCGCCAATCCGGCGGAAGCGCGCAATCTCACTTCGCGCGGAAATTTGGTTGCGGTGATAACCAACGGTACCGCTGTGTTGGGATTGGGGCCGATAGGCCCCCTCGCTGCCAAGCCGGTGATGGAAGGCAAGGCGGTGTTATTCAAAAAATTTGCCGGTATCGATGTGTTCGATCTGGAAATCAACGAGCTCGATCCAGACAAACTGGTGGATATTATTTGCGCGCTGGAGCCGACTTTCGGCGGCATCAATCTGGAAGACATCAAAGCGCCGGAATGTTTTTACGTCGAGCAAAAATGCCGTGAGCGGATGAAAATTCCGGTGTTCCACGACGACCAGCACGGCACCTCGATTATCGTCGGAGCGGCAGTGGTCAACGGCCTGCGCGTAGTGGGTAAAAAGATCAATGAAATCAAGCTAGTAGCGTCAGGCGCGGGCGCGGCAGCTTTGGCCTGCCTGGACATGCTGGTAGCGCTCGGCGTAAAGATGGAAAACATTATCGTCACCGACATCGCGGGCGTGGTGTACACCGGCCGCACCGAGCAAATGGACGACAACAAAGCGCGTTACGCGAAAAATATCAAACAGCGGACGCTGGGCGAAGTCATCGGCGATGCGGATATTTTTCTTGGCCTGTCGGCGGGCGGCGTGTTGAAGCCGGACATGGTAAAGCGCATGGCGGCGAAGCCGATTATTCTCGCACTGGCCAATCCCACACCGGAAATTTTGCCGGAAGAAATCCAAGCGGTACGCGATGACGCGGTGATCGCGACCGGCCGTTCCGATTATCCGAATCAAGTAAACAATGTGTTGTGCTTTCCGTTTATTTTTCGCGGCGCACTCGACGTCGGCGCGACGACGATTAACGAAGCGATGAAACTCGCAGCGGTACACGCGATTGCCGATCTGGCGCACGCCGAACAATCGGATATCGTCTCCACCGCTTACGGCGAGCAAGAAGCCGGCTTCGGCGCGAATTATTTAATCCCCAAACCGTTCGATCCGCGCTTGATTGTGAAAGTCGCGCCTGCTGTCGCGCTGGCAGCAATGGAATCCGGCGTCGCCGCGAATCCCATTGCCGACATGAAAGCCTACACCGACAGCCTGAATGAATTCGTTTATCACTCCGGCCTGGTGATGAAGCCGGTATTCGCCCGCGCCAAACAAGCGCCCAAGCGCGTGGTGTTTGCCGAGGGCGAAGACCCGCGCGTGTTACAGGCAGCGCAAGTCATCGTCGATGAAAAAATCGCGCGGCCGATGTTGGTGGCGCGCCCTGCGGTCATTAACGCACGCTTGGAAAAACTCGGCTTGCGCATCCGCCCCGAAATCGATTTCGATTTGATCAATCCGGAATCCGACGCGCGGCATAAACAATATTCGCAGATTTATTACGACATCATGCAACGGCGCGGCATTTCGCAGGAATACGCCAAGCGCGAAACCAGCCGACGCACTTCTCTGATCGCCGCGCTGCTGGTGCACGAGGGAGAAGCGGACGCGATGATCTGCGGAACGGTAGGCCAGTATCAACTTCACTTGTCGTTTATTCAGGACGTATTGGGATTGGAGCGGGGTGCACATAAACCGGCGACGATGAATATGCTGCTCCACCCGAAAGGCACATTCTTTATTTGCGACACTTACATCAACCACGATCCCACCGCACAGGAAATTGCCGAGACTGCAATTTTAGCGGCTACCGAAGTACAACGCTTCGGCATCACACCCAAAGCGGCGCTGTTGTCGCATTCCAGTTTCGGCAGTGTCGATACGCCGTCCTCATTAAAAATGCGCGAAGCATTAAAACTGATCAAGCAGCTCGCGCCGCAACTCGAAGTCGAAGGCGAAATGCACGGCGATGCCGCCATGTCGGAAGAAATCCGCATGCAGGTGTTCCCCCATTCGCGCCTCACCGGGCGGGCCAATCTGCTCATAATGCCGACGCTGGATGCGGCGAATATCTCCTTCAATTTATTGAAAGTTTTGGGCGACGGGGTGACGGTTGGACCGATCCTGCTCGGCATGGCGAAGCCGGCACACATCCTGACGCCGACGGCTACGGTGCGACGAATCGTGAACATGACCGCCTTGGCCGTGGTGGACGCGCAGAGTCAAAATGCTGTGAAATGACGCCCTGCCCCACTCTGGGGCGGGTGTTTTGTGCAACTGTTAACATTTTCTGCTACCCCGAAAATGTAACTTAGTTCATAGTTCCAGCTTCGCTTAACCCTCACAATAGCGAAAATACATTTATCGCCGATATTAACAATGCCGCTGCATAGCCCTTTCGTACCGTTAGCCTCACTCTCCTGCGCCAGCCCGTGCTGCGCCAGCGGCTCGCGCGTGTGCGGGGGGTCGGCATGATCGAACTCAAATCGGTTAACGAATTACAGGTCGGCATGTTCGTGTGCGAACTCGACCGCCCTTGGGTCGGCACCCCGTTTTTGCTTGAAGGCGTGCTGCTCGAAGAAGGCGACGACATCGCGCAGATGCAAAATCTGTGCAAGTACGTCAAGATCGATTACTCGCGCTGCGTTGGCATCGCCATTCCGGAAGAAATGTATAAATCGCGCGATGTGTCGGTCAAGCGCGCCGTCAATATGGATGCCGTGGTGCACGCCGTACGCGAAGTGAGCGTCGAAAAAGCGCCGGCAGACAAAAATAAAAAATCAGGGTCGGTGTTTTCGGCCATGGGAACGATTTTCAGTGAAGCTGTCAATGCCAGCAACCCCGCGCCGGCCAAAGCACGCGCACGACCGGGCCAACCGATTTTGCCCCTGGAAGACCCTGAAGCAAACAAGGTCAACATACGTTCGGTAACGATGCCGACCGCCAACGCGCCGATCAAAGCGGACCCAGATGCCATCAAGCCGATTGATAAACAGGCACTGCGCGATCGCGTGTCCGGCCCTAAAACCGATCGCGGCCCTGCCGCTGAAACCGCCTTCAACGTTCACACCGTGGATAAAAAAGAAGGTCTGGTGAAATCGCTGTTCGGCTTGTTTAAAAAAGCCGAATACGAACCGGAGCAGCCGCAGGAAGAACAGAAGCAGCGCGCTATCTTGCGCGTGTACGAAGAAGTCACCACCGTCGAGCAGGAAATCGAGACGGCGCGCGACGTGCACGACAAGGCGAAAACCCTGATCGCCGAAATGATGGAAGAGCTGCAAAAGAACCGCATGCCCGACGTCGAGAAAGTGAAAGAAACCGTCGATGGCATGGTCGATTCCATTGTGCGTAACCCCGACGCTTTGCTCTGGCTGACCAAACTCAAAACCAAAGACTCTTACACTTACGGTCACTCGATCGACGTGTCGATTTACCTGGCGTCATTCGGCCGTCATTTAGGTTTGCCCAAAGATGACCTGAATATGCTCGGCATGGCCGGCATGTTGCAAGACATCGGCAAGATACGCCTGCCTAAAGAAATTCTTGAAAAAAATCAAAGACTTACACCAGACGAGATGGAAATCGTCAAAAGCCATGTGGGCGAAAGCATGAAGATTTTGACCGAGACGCCGGGCGTACCAAAACAGGTGCTCAATATCGTCGCCAACCATCATGAACGTTTCGACGGCACGGGCTATCCGCGCAAGTTGCAAGGCGACGCGATTGGCATGTATGCCAGTATGGCGGCCATCGTCGATACCTTTGAAGCGATGACCAGCGAACGCCCCTACTCCAAGGCCATGACCGCGCAGGAAGCGCTGCGCACCATGCACGGCTGGAAGGACAAGACGTTCGAAAAAACGTTAGTCGAACAATTCATCCAGTGCGTCGGCATTTATCCCGTCGGCAGTTTGGTCGAACTGAATACCGGCGACATCGGCATAGTCATTGCGCAAAATCGTGTGCGCCGTTTGCAGCCTCGCATAATGTTGTTGATGGATGGCTTGAAAGAAAAATACAAAACACCGATTTCGCTCGACCTGCTGACCGAACCGGTCGCCTACGGCGATACGGTTTACCAAATCAAAAAATCTTTACCGCCGAATAGCCACGGCATCGACCCGCGCGAGTATTATCTCTAATAGCATGTTGTAAAACTGCTGTTAGAATAAATAATAATTTAGAGGACGATCCATGCTTCACCAAACTGAACTGGCTTTGCGCGACACGCTGGGAACAATTGCCGCGCCTGAGCAAATCAGCCGTCAACGCCAAGAACTTGGCCTGTCCGACGAGGAATTACAAATCGGCAAAACCATACTGCAAAAGTTTGAAGCCGGTTGGCGTGACCGTGTGGCTGCCGCCGGTGAAGATATCGGCCGCTCCGCCGTAATCCACGCGACCAGCGATCTTTTTTCCCTTTCGTTCATCGGCGATTATTTTCATCATCTCGCTGACGGCGAATTAACCCCACAAAATATTTCGCAGCAGTTGCAACGTTGGATGGGCGCTGCAGAGTCCGGCGGTGTCACTAACCGCGATTATCTTCTTTCCAGCCATCGCTTCCTCGCCTTGCTTTTGACCGAAGTGAAACGTGTCAGCCCGCAGGATGTAGGCGACGCGCAACGTATATTCAGCAAGCTCAGTTTCCTGCATGCCGGTCTAGTCTCCGACGCCATCAGCGCATATCACCAACATGCGTCTTCTTATCGCGCATTGCACGATCTGGAAACCGGTTTGCCCAATCATGCCTTGTTCATGGACAAACTGCGCCGCACCATGCAAGGCTATCAGGATACGGGCAATATGATTGCGCTGCTGACTTTGGATTTGCATTACTTTAATCCGCAAGCGCCAAGCGCCAACAACGTTATCAAACCTTATACTTTGGCGGCGGAGCATTTGCGCGGAGCGTTACGTGAGGAAGATATGCTGGCACGCTTGTCGAATAAAGAATTCGCTTTTATGTTGCCCAATATTGCCAGCGAAGGCCATGCCATTTTGGCGGCGAATAAATTTTTGCGCACGCTGGAAAATCAATTAAACCTGGGCGAAGTCGCTACGCATATTCGTCCGCGCGTCGGCATTGCGCTATTTCCCGAGCACGCACAATCGGCGGAGAGCCTGGTGCAATTCGCTACCGTGGCGCGACTGGAAGCGGAATCCAATGACAACGGCTACGCCATTTACAGCGCGGAATTTGATAAAAGTGCGATGCAAGTGCGTGCGCTGGAAGCCGGGCTGAAAAACGCCTTGCGCGAAAATGAACTGATGCTGTATTTTCAGCCGCAGTGCGATGCCACCACCGGCGCGGTAATCGGTGCGGAAGCCTTGCTGCGCTGGCGCAGGGAAAATAATGTATGGGTGCCGCCGAACCTGGTTGTCGAAGTGGCGGAACAAACCGGACTGATTTCGCAACTGACCATGTGGGTCATTAACTCAGCGTTACGTATTTGCGCCGGGTTCAAAAAATCAGGTATCGACATAATTATCAGCGTCAATCTTTCTGCTGCAAATTTATTGGAAAATGAATTGCCCGCTTTCGTTGACCAAGCCCTGCAAACTTGGGGCGTTCCGCCCAGTTCGTTAATGCTGGAAATTACCGAGAGCGCGATGATTACCGATGCCAAAACCTCACTGGAAATTTTGCATCGATTGAAAGCCCTCGGTGTCGGTTTGTCCATCGACGATTTCGGTACCGGCTATTCGTCGATGTCTTACCTCAAGCAAATGCCGCTCAACGAATTAAAAATCGACCAGACATTTGTACGCAAGCTGACCACCATAGTCGATGACCAGCGTATCGTGCGTTCAATGATCGACTTGGCGCATAACTTTGAATTGCATGTCGTAGCAGAAGGCGTTGAAGATAAACCGACGATGGACATGTTGCAGACGATGGGCTGCGATGTGATACAAGGCTATTACTTGGCGAAACCGATGCCGGAAGTGGACTTCGTCAAATGGTGCGAAGACCGCGCAGAGTTGCTCAAAAATAAACCTGTCTCCGCGCAAGCGTAAATTATATAA
>JAYVGF010000140.1:0-2929 GCA_043772415.1 Betaproteobacteria bacterium | reverse complement strand
GTAAAGCTGTAAAAAATGCTATGTGTCATAGTAGTCTTTTTGTTTTGCTTAGAAAAATAAATTCCAAAACACAAGCAAACTTGCCAGCGCTGAGGAATACATGATGCAATGCGAAGGCGTTGGCATAGAGCTTGCGGGTAACCAACAAAACTTTCAGGGAGCGGAAAAGTGACAGACCACAGCGACGCATTGCTGCAAGATTGGCGCACACGAGCGCTGAACCTGGAAAGCCAGGTGAACAAAATCGTCATCGGCCAGGAACGCGTGGTGCGTTTGATGAATACGGCATTGTTCGCGCGCGGCCATGTGTTGCTCGAAGGCGATGTCGGTGTGGGCAAGACGACTTTGTTGCGTGCATTCTCGCGCGCCATCGGCGGCGCGTATTCGCGCGTCGAGGGCACGATCGATTTGATGCCCAACGATTTGGTTTATTACACTTATATCAGCGAAGACGGCAAGCCGCGCGTCGATCCCGGCCCGTTGCTGATGCACGGCGAAAACCTCAGCACGTTTTTTTTCAACGAGATCAACCGCGCACGGCCACAAGTGCATTCGCTGTTGCTGCGTGTAATGGCCGAGCGCAGCGTGACGGCGTTTAACCGTGAATATCATTTCCCGCATCTGCTGGTTTTCGCTGATAGAAACCGCGTGGAAAAAGAAGAAACCTTCGAGATTTCTTCCGCCGCGCGCGACCGTTTTATGATGGAAATTTTTATTGAAACGCCGAAAGACACGGCGATACAACAAGCGCTGATGTTCGATCCGATCTACCACGATACCGATTCATTGGTGAATCGCGTCACGCCGGGTCTGCTCGAATTTGATAAGTTGGAAATCATCGGCGCGGCCATCCAACTTGGCATCGAGGCCAGCCAAACCTTGTGCGATTACGCGCTGAATTTATGGCGCGCGACGCGCGAACCGGCTTCCTTTGGCGTAAAAATCGATGGCGCTGATGTGCGCCAATTAGTCCTCGCGGGCGCCAGCCCGCGCGGCATGAGCATGTTGTTGCGCGCTGCGCGCGTGGCGGCGTGGCTCGATGGACGCAATTATGTCGTGCCGGAAGATATTCAGTCGATATTCCCGCAAGTCATCGCGCATCGGATATTTTTTAATCCGGTGTACGAATTGCGCCGCGCGGACGTGTCGCGCGAATTGATCGGCGGCATTATGCACAAAGTCGCTGCGCCCTGATGTTCGGCGAGTTTCACTATCGCTTTAACGCGCGCGCGGGGGGGCATTTCCCCGGCCACCATCGCAGCAAGCAGCCCGGCGGCGCGTTCGAATTTCGCGGCCATGTGCCGCTGCTTGATCGGCCCGATCCGCGCCGCCTTGATATTCACGTCAGTTTGCGCGATCCGTTCGGCGGCTGGGTGGTGCGCGATTACAAACAACGTAGCAGCGTGCCGGTGTATGTCATCGCCGATATTTCTGCGTCTATGGGTTTTGCCAGCGCAGCGGGCAGCAAGCTGGACGTGTTGGCGGATATTTTTTCTTCGGCGGCTTACTCGGCGTTTCGTACCGGCGACCGCTTTGGTTTTGTCGCTTGCGATTCGCAAGTGCGCGAAGAATTTTTTCTGCCGCCGACGCATTCTCGCGGCGCGGGTGCAGCCTTGACCAAACAACTACGCGCGATGAAACCAGTGGGGGAAAATGCCAATGGGTTGCTCGACGCGCATAAATATCTGGCGCGCCAACGTGCGCTGGTGTTTTTGGTGTCGGATTTTCATTTTCCCGTCGCGCAGCTCGACGCGCTGATGCAAACCCTGTCGCAACATCAAGTGATACCGATAGTATTGTGGGACGATGCGGAATATACCAGCCTGCCGAATTATGGCTTCGTAAATTTGTGCGATAGCGAAAGCGGTAAGCAACGCAGCGTGTGGATGCGACCGAAATTACGCGAGCGCATTCAAGGCCATTTCGCCCAGCATCGCGCCGCCATGGAGCAAATATTTTTACAGAGACTATCGCCTGCATTGTTTTTGCATGGAAAATTTGAGCCGGACATGGTGACGCAATATTTTTATCGCCATGCGTAATCACTTTTTTCTTACGCTGTTTTCGCTGATGTCCTTAGGTGTCTGGGCTGATGACAACGTCAGTGTGCGCACTGACGACCCGCGCCCGTTCGGTTATGTGATTGGTGATGAGTTATCGCGTCGTATTGAAATCGACGCCCCTTCCGCTTACACATTACAAAACGATTCGTTACCGCGGCCTGGACGCGTCGATGCGTGGCTGGAGTTGCGAAAAATAAACGTAACAAAGAAATTACTCGGTGATAAAACACGACACACGCTGGATTTGCATTACCAAATCTTGAATTCGCCCGACGGCGTCAAAACCCATTCATTGCCTAAACTATTGATTTTATTCAAAAATTTTGATACGCCGCAAACGGCAGACATTCTCGAATCACCGTTCACTGTGTCGCCGATCACGCCCGCATTTGTTTTGGCGCGCGCCGGCTTGGAAGAAATGCGACCAGATAAATCAGCGCCGTTAATCAGCGCGACCACGCATTATTGGCGCTTGGCTTTGGCGGCGCTATTCGCGTTTACCGCGTTGTTGTCGCTGGTCTATATAAAGTGGGGAGTGCCGTTTTTGCGCAAACACAATGGCCCCTTCGCGCGCGCGGCGCGCGAGATTAAAAAATTAAGTGAAGCAGATAACGCTTCCGCATTACGCCGCGTGCATCGCGCGTTCGATGAGACCGCCGGTGCGGCGATTTTCCCGCAACATCTGGCGGAATTTTTTACCCGCCATCCGGCGTTTAACGATGTGCAAAGCGACGTGCAACAATTTTTCCACGCCTCCCGCGGGCAATTTTTTTCCAGTGGCAAAAAAAATGATATGACGATCAATAAAAAATGGCTATTGGATTTTTGCGCGCGTTGCCGTGATCGCGAACGGGGCATGTTATGAA
>JAYVGF010000139.1:0-4475 GCA_043772415.1 Betaproteobacteria bacterium | reverse complement strand
CAGGAATGCGTGCTGTTTTTTATCCAGCGCGTTATCGCCGAGCAACACCAGGTTCCAATCGCCCTGCCACTGATGGTTTGCTTGGTCATAAATACGGTGCGTGGCGTGCTCAATCCGGCGCAAACCAGATTGGGTCAGGCCATAAAAACTCTTGCGCCCCACTTGCTCGACGCTCAGCCAGTCTTCTTTGGAGAGACGAAACACGCTGGTGCGCACCATGCGCGCATTCAAGCCAAACGGCTCCATCAATTTAATCAAACTGGAGAGTCCGGCCACACCGCCGTGTGGCGCAATGGCGTCACCGTAAACTGTAATGATGAGCGAATTGGCGCGCAGGGTTTCCCGTGCGAAGAATTCTGCCAGCCAAGTTTGCAGGGGATTATTTATCAAGGGATTCAACAACCATGTTTTCTGCCCATAATATACATCAAAGCAACTAAGCTGCGCAGGGGGGAAATAGCGGTTATAATTTTTGTATTATCAAAGGAGTTTTCCATGTCCAGCAAAGCTTTCGCCTCGCACGCCGACCTCGAAGTCAAACAAGTCACCTTCTCGCAACTTTCCGAACACGCGTGGGCCTACACCGCCGAGGGCGATCCGAATACCGGCATTATCATCGGCGACGACAGCGTGATGGTCATCGACGCGCAGGCGACGCCGGTGATGGCGCAAGACGTGATCCGCCGTATCCGCGAAGTGACCGACAAACCGATCCGCTACGTGCTGCTCACGCATTACCACGCCGTGCGCGTGATGGGTGCATCGGCTTATCAGGCGCAGCAAATCATCGCCAGCCAAGGCACTTACGATCTCATCGTCGAACGCGGCGAAGCGGATTTCAAATCGGAAGTCGAACGCTTTCCGCGTCTGTTCAACGCGGTCGAATCCGTCCCCGGCCTCACCTGGCCGACACTCGTATTTAATGATTCGATGACTTTATATATGGGCAAGCTGGAAGTGAATATTATGCACTTGGGTCGCGGACACACTAAAGGCGACACTGTGGCGTGGCTGCCGCAGGAAAAAGTTTTGTTCAGCGGTGATTTGGTTGAATACGCCGCCACGCCTTATACCGGCGACGCGTACCTTACTGATTGGCCAGCGACGCTCGACGCTATTGCCGCGCTGAAACCTGAAGCGTTGGTGCCGGGTCGGGGCGCGGCACTGAAAGGCGCGCAGCAAGTGAAAGCAGGATTGGATGGCACGCGCGCGTTTGTGACGCAAATGTTCGACGCGGTAAAACGAGGCGCGCAAGCCAAACAACCTCTGCGCAAAATTTATGAAGACACCTACGCCAAACTCAAACCGCAATTCGGCGAGTGGGTGATATTCGATCATTGCTTACCGTTCGATGTTAGCCGCGCTTACGACGAAGCGACCGGGCATAAAGATCCGCGCATCTGGACGGCGCAAAGGGATAAAGAAATGTGGGAAGCGTTGCAGGGATAAATCAAAAACTACTGCGCTTGCTGACACTGCGTGCGAAAAACCATCATTGGCTATGACCACACTACTACTGCAAATCCCCCCTAGCCCCCCTTTTTCAAAGGGGGGAATCCATGCGGCGAGACGAATATTCCCCCCTTTGAAAAAGGGGGGTTAGGGGGGATTTAGATGTAAATGTAAATGTAAACGTAAGTCTCAGCCAAAATTCGCCTCATGTGGGCATGTTAGAGAATTAGCTGGCAAAGCAAATCACGCCCTGAATAGCCTATATTAAAATGCACAAAAATCCGATTTTTGATTTCGCCCCCTCGCCCGACCAGCGCGCGCCTGGACCCGCGCATCATCGCGTCGTCATCGTCGGCGCGGGTCCAGTTGGGCTCGCGTGCGCGGCAGATCTGGCGCTGCACGGCATTCATACTGTTTTGCTCGACGACAACAACACCGTCAGCGTCGGTTCGCGCGGCATTTGTCATGCCAAACGGACGCTGGAAATTCTGGATCGCTTAGGTTGCGGCGACGAGATTGCAGACAGAGGCGCGCAGTGGAATGTGGGCCGTGTGTATTTGCAAGAACGTGAATTGTATTCCTTCGATTTGCAGCCGGAGAGCGGCCACAAGCGACCGGCTTTCGTCAATTTGCCACAATATTATGTCGAAGCTGCCTTGGTCAATCGCGTGCAAAATTTACATCACACCGACCTGCGTTGGAAAAACAAAGTAACGGCGGTAAAAAATTATTCCGGTTATGTCGAACTACAAATCGACACACCCGATGGAAGTTACTCGATTACTTGCGATTGGCTCATAGCCTGCGACGGCGCGCGCAGCCCGATACGCGAGAGCCTCGGCCTGACTTTCAAAGGACAAGTATTTGAAGACCGCTTTCTCATCGCCGATGTCATCATGCAAGCCGACTTTCCCTCAGAGCGGCGCTTCTGGTTTGATCCGCCGTTTCATCCCGGCCAATCAGCCTTGCTACATAAACAACCAGATAATTTGTGGCGCATCGATTTTCAATTGGGCCGGGACGCTGATGCTGAATTGGAAAAACAATCTGTTCGCGTCATACCGCGCATCAAAGCCATGCTCGGTGACGACGTACCTTTCGAGCTGGAATGGGTCAGCGTTTACACTTTCCAATGCCGCCGCATGGAAAAATTCCGTCATGGCAGGATTCTTTTCGCCGGCGATGCCGCGCATCAAGTCTCGCCTTTCGGTGCGCGCGGCGGCAACGGCGGCATGCAGGACGCCGACAACCTCGGCTGGAAATTACCTTTGGTACTCAACAAAAAAGCCCCGCCCACTTTGCTCGATACTTATCACGAAGAGCGCAGTTACGCCGCCGACGAAAATATTCTCAACTCGACGCGCAGCACGGACTTTCTCTCGCCACAAAGCAACATCAGCAAAGTATTCCGCGACGCGACGCTGGAACTGGCCGGGCAACATGCTTTTGCGCGCAAGCTGGTCAACAGCGGGCGCTTGTCGGTTCCGGCCACGTATTCTTTGTCACGCTTGAACACGCCCGACACCGCGCCATTCAAATGCCAGCTCACGCCAGGCACACCCGCCGTCGATGCCCCTATAATATTGAATGGCCAAAAGGCGTGGCTAATCGACTTGTTGCAAAACGGCTTCACTGGATTATTTTTCTGCGGACGCCATGGCTTAATGGAAGAAGAAGTCAACGCATTGCATGCGCTATTGATACAACCCATCCCCATCGCCGCCATCATCGTTGCACCACTATCACCCATGACAAAATTTCAAGCGCCCTCTCGAACCTTGTTGATCGAAGATCCGCAAGGCTTGATCGCGCAACGCTACGACGGCAAAGTCGGCACCTATTACCTTTTCCGCCCCGACCAACACATCTGCGCACGCTGGCGTAAACTGGATTCCCACGACATCCTTCACGCCCTCGCCCGCGCAACTTGTAACGGATAAAACATGACGCTCAACACTGAACCAAATTTATCCAAGCCTGATGATTTTTATCAGATGCTAATGGACGCGCACCGTGGATTGAGCGATGAGCAAAGCGAGAAGTTGAATGCGAAGTTGATTTTGTTATTGGCGAATCATATTGGTGACTTGAGTGTTTTGCGAGAGGCTATAGGAAAAGCTAAACGGGAAGCGACGAGCTAAATCCCCCCTACCCCCCCCTTTTTTCAAAGGGGGGAAATATGCGCTTTGCTTTCCGTTGCTTTGTTCAAGTAGCTAGCAGAGATACCATTGAGAACGACTTAGGCTGGTGCAGCCTCTACCTTCCCCCTTAGAAAAAGGGGGATTGAGGGGGATTTAAAAGTTATGCAAAACTTGTATGCTGATGCAAAGAAATTTGAGTATATTCATCAAATACAATCCGTCACACGTATAGAAAAATATCAATGAAATCCAATACATATAAAACATACTATCTATCAGGTTTCGGCAACGAATTCGCCACCGAAGCGATAGAAGATACTTTGCCGCAAGGTCAAAACTCGCCGCAACAAGTCGCGCATGGTTTGTATGCCGAGCAACTTTCCGGCACGGCGTTTACCGCGCCGCGCGCGGAAAATAAACGCTCGTGGTTGTATCGCATCCGGCCTTCGGTTTTGCATCAGCCGTTCACGAAAATCGATTCGGGTTGGTTGCGTAGTGCACCGTTTGATGAAGCGCCCGCTTCGCCCAATCAACTACGCTGGGATCCGTTTACGCTTCCGAAAAAAGCGACCGACTTTGTTGATGGCTTGATGACCATTGCGGGTAATGGTTCGCATGAATTGCAGACGGGCTGCGCCATACATATTTACGCTGCCAACCGTTCGATGACCGATCGCTTTTTCTGCAACGCCGACGGCGAAATGCTGATCGTGCCGCAACTCGGCGCTTTAGTGTTGCTGACGGAGATGGGCATTATCGACATCGCGCCGGGCGAGATTGCCGTCGTTCCGCGTGGGGTTCGCTTTCAAGTTCAGTTGGTCGATAAACAAGCGCGCGGTTATGTGTGCGAAAACTATGGTGCGCATTTTCAATTACCCGAGC
>JAYVGF010000138.1:0-5499 GCA_043772415.1 Betaproteobacteria bacterium | reverse complement strand
GATAAGATTTATTGCCGGGGAAAGACACTGATTTATTTTTCAAAAAAAAATTTTTGAAGCGAGTTAGGCCTTAAGCTGAACCCGCCACGACTCTCGGTAAGGGATGGATAACACCTTGACCACCATCCAGCCCAATAGTTTGCCCGGTAATCCACGATGCTTGCGGCGAAAGCAAAAAAGCGATCGCTTGCGCGATGTCATCCGGCTCGCCGATGCGCCCCATCGGGTTCATCGCCGATGCGCGCGTTTCCGCTTCAGTCGTGGCGTAAAAACGCTGTGCCATTTTCGAACGTGTCAGCCCTGGCGCAACGACATTGACGCGGATTTTTTTGTCCGCATAGGTTGCCGCCGCCGATTGCGCTAGCGCGGCTACCGCTCCTTTCGCTGCGGCTATTGCTTCATGGTTAGGGAAGCCGCTGTGCGCGACGACCGAACTGCACAGCACGGCGGAAGCCGGATATTTGCCGCGCAACGCGAGCGTCACGAATGGTTTGAGAAAATTAAACGCGCTACCGAAGTTAATGTCCATTTGCTCGCGCCATTCAGCAGCGCTGGTTTGGTGTAAAGCCTTGAGTAAAGTCGAACCGACGCAATGCGCTAGACCATCCAATTGGCCCAATGATTCTTTGGCTTGTTGCAATGCCGTTTCTGCTGCGGTCGTATCAAGTAAATCAAGCGCAAATAGGGTGTTGGCGTTTTTTAAGCTGGCAGATAAATTTTCCAGCGCCTGCTCATCGCGCGCAATCAGAACTAAGTGGTTATCTGCGGTATCAAGGCTATGCGCAAGCGTTTGCCCAACGGCACCAGTTGCACCGGTGATGACTATGTTCATGCCACACTTTGACTAAGGTTTTGTTCTGTTTGGAGCTGCGGCTGAGTTTGGTGTTTTTCGCGCCAATGGCGGACCGCTATTGAAATACTATCGAGCGTGTTATTAGTTTGCACGCCGCCAATATTCAACTTTGCCGATGCAACACCGGCACCACCGGCCCATATTTCGACATGTGCGGGGAGTAGTGCTTTCAAATCCTTAAGGCCGCGTCCGATCATTTGCGTCGGATAAGCGCCGCTGAACGACAAAGCCACCACGCCTGTGCGATGCGCAATCGCGGCAGCGGCAATTTCTGACACCGGCATTTGGATGCCCATGGAAATACATTCGGCCGACTCTGACGCGAGCAGGGCTTCAACCATTTGCAAACCCAAGCCATGTTGCTCATCGGGAAATGTAGTCAGCAGAATACGCGGCGGCTCGACTTCAACGCTCAACGAATGCACTGCTTGGCGCAACAAGTTCTGCGCCACTTCGGTATATAAATGTTCTTCGAATATCGCCAGCTCACCGCGCATCCACGCTTCGCCCACCAACACATTCAGCGGCGCTAAAATTTCGATGACGAATTTACGGATGCCGAAACGGACCATTTGCTGATTCAGGAATCGCTTGAGCGCGTCGCTGTCGTGCTTTTTTAATAAGAGAATGAAGCGATCGAGGTCATGTGGATAGTCGGGCGGCGCGGCGGCTTGACCGTGTACTTGCGCCAGCTCCAATAATGTATGTTCGTTTTGCGGCACCACCTTGCCAGGCCGCAATCCGCTATCGATAAGCCGTTTGATCAAACGCAAACGGCTCACTTGCTCGCGTGGGTAAAGTCGGTCACCCGTAACGTCGCGCTCTGGCGCAGGGAAACCATAACGGCGTTCCCAGATGCGAAGCAAATCTTTGCTGAGACCTGTTTCACGTTCGACTATACTGATGCTGAGCCTTTGGGGTGGTTCAAACGGGGTTGTCATATTTCGTCCAAGACAAATAATTGATTTTTGCTTTATTAGGTTCTATATTACTTCTGTACCATGCAATTGACTAGGACAGATTGAATTCGTTCCCAGACTGGAGGTTCCCGATGCAAATATTTACCAAACGCAATATTTCAATTTTATCTATATTAATCATTGGGTTATCTGCAACTGCTGCATTCGGCGGGGCCAACTGCCCCTCCAGCATGAAGCTGCAGTCCACCGAATTAACCCCCGTCCCGACTTTGTCTGAACAACTGGCGGGCGAATCGGGTGACGCTGATGCCACGCGTTTTCAAAAAGCGAAAAAGCAGGAAGTCTTCGCCGCCGAGCAAATCGCTGCTGCGAATTTGAAATGCTATGTAGCTTTGCACCGCGATCTCGACGACATGGCCGCGAACGAAAGTTGCGACGTGATGCCTAGCAATACAGCGCACATCCGTGGGCAAAAAACGGTTCACTGAATGGAGTCTGCATGCGGAGTTGCGCATCGCTTGTTGGTTTAACCGGATTATTGTTGGCTACGACTACCCACGCTGAAGCCGCTTGTACGCCTCTTCTTGACCGCAGCGTCAATAACCTAATGGGCGGCGAAAAAAACCTGTGCGAATATCGCGGCAAGGTCGTGTTGGTCGTCAACACCGCCAGCAAATGCGGCTACACCGGCCAGTATGCCGGCCTCGAAGCGCTATACAAAAAATATAAAAACGACGGTCTCGTTGTGCTCGGATTTCCGTCCAACGATTTCGGCGCGCAAGAACCCGGCGCAAACAAAGAAGTCGCCAACTTCTGCCAAGTCAATTACGGCGTCACCTTCCCCGTGTTCGAAAAAACCCCGGTGAAAGATGCCGGCAAAAATCCCTTTTACGACTTGCTGGCGGATGCATCGGGAGTGAGGCCGAAATGGAATTTCCACAAATATTTAATCGGCCGCGACGGAAAAACAGTAAAGAGTTTCGCCAGCGCGGTAGAGCCGGACGATGCAAAACTGATAACTGAAATGGGAAAATTACTGGCGCAAAAGCTGTGAAAACGGCCGAATTGATATTAATGTAACTATTTGATTATAAACAATGTTTTAATAAACTAAGCCCGCGTTTGCGGGCTTAGTTTTTTGCCAGAACCACTTATTCGATAACAGCCATCAAGACAAAGAAAGAAAATCTCCCCCTTAGCAAAAGGGGGGAATGATAAAGCATCGGAGAAATTTACCGATGACAGCTCTTGACTGGAAACGCGTTCCAACGAAAAAATTCGACCCGCAGCGGAAGTTAGCACAATTAAAAAAGAAGTCTCCCCCTTTGAAAAAGGGGGATTTACGCTGGTAATATGAGCCGCTCAAATCCCCCTAGGCCCCCTTCTGCAAAGGGGGGAACAAACTACTTCAAAGAAATTTTCGCATGACCGATCTTGGCCGTTATTGCCGTTTATCCTTTTTCTCGATAGCAGACAATCAATTGCCAATCAAGATGATCTGATTCAGTGTGTCACAAGCAAGAGTGAATTTGTCTTCTGGAATTCGTTTCCATGGGTGAGGCTTCGCGTCTCGCGCGCGCCAATCAAAGGACTTCGGCTGGTGCCCTAGGATATAACTCGCCTTCCCTTTCGGCCCGACGAATTTCACGGCGAAGGGATTGGATTCGTTGAACGCAGCCGTGGTCATTGGCAGCCCGATCACGATACCCGTTCGTTCGTTGAAGGCCTTTGGCGACAGGACCAATAATGGATGAACATCCTTCATTTCCCGTCCCGCCTGCGGATTACAGTTGATCCATATCATGTCGCGCCGGTCCGGTGACCAGATCTTAGCTGCTGTCATCAAAATACCTCGTTGCCGACCGGGGACGTGGCCATCGCTTCCCCGCCGTGGCGTTCGGGATCGAACAGAGCTAGTTTCTGCGCCATTGTGAGCTTCGGTTCGCCCAACGCTGTTACCAGTACGCTGGCATCATGGGCCGAAACTTCGATCGGCTGGCCGACTTTGAATCCAGCGGACTTTGCCACTGCGGAGGGAATCCTCACGGCCAGACTATTGCCCCACTTCTGAACCTTTAGCATCGCTGTTTTCGTCATATCTGACCCCCAATGTATAGACGAGTATATACATTTGGTTTAGTATGTCAAGGTTGCCATGGCCACTTAGGATAAAAAACAATCGTCCGCTCTTGGCCGAATAAGCCGAATTTCCAAAAATCTCCATTGCAGACGTTCGCTTGATCATGTCGTCTAATTGAGAGGCGCAAATAGCCATGACGCTACAACCACTTTTACGTCAAGCTTCAAGTCGAGCGTGGCTACGCAGTAATTAGAAGAATGCCTGTATGCCCGTTTGCGCTCTGCCGAGTATCAACGCATGCACGTCGCTGGTCCCTTCATAGGTATTGACCACTTCCAGATTGAGCATGTGGCGTATCACGCCGTATTCATCGGAGATGCCGTTACCGCCCAGCATGTCTCTTGCCACGCGCGCGATCTCCAGCGACTTACCGCAGGAATTGCGTTTCATGATGGAGGTGATTTCTACCGAGGCAGTGCCTTCGTCTTTCATGCGACCCAAGCGCAGGCAGCCTTGCAGCGCTAACGTAATGTCGGTTTGCATGTCGGCCAATTTTTTCTGAATGAGTTGATTTGCGGCCAAAGGGCGGCCAAATTGTTTTCTATCCATCACGTATTCGCGCGCGGTGTGCCAGCAGAATTCCGCCGCGCCTAACGGGCCCCATGAAATACCGAAACGCGCGGAGTCGAGGCAAGTAAACGGGCCTTTTAATCCCTTTACGTTAGGCAATATATTTTCTTCCGGCACGAATACTTCTTCCATCACGATCTGGCCGGTGAGCGAGGCGCGTAAACCCATCTTGCCGTGTATTGCCGGCGCGGAGAGGCCCTTCATGCCTTTTTCCAAAATGAATCCGCGGATCACGCCGTCATCGGTTTTCGCCCAGACGACAAACACATCGGAGATGGGGCTGTTGCTGATCCAGGTTTTGGTGCCGCTCAATGCGTAGCCGCCGGAAACGCTTTTCGCGCGCGTAATCATGGAGCCGGGATCGGATCCGTGGTCAGGCTCGGTCAAACCAAAACAGCCGATATATTCGCCCGTCGCCAGTTTCGGCAAATATTTTTTGCGTTGCGCTTCGCTGCCGAATTCGTAAATCGGAACCATCACCAAGGACGATTGCACGCTCATCATGGAGCGATAGCCTGAATCGACGCGCTCGATTTCGCGCGCAATTAATCCATAGGAAACGTAATTCAAACCGGCGCCGCCGTACTCTTCAGGGATGGTCGCGCCGAGCAAACCCAACGCGCCCATTTCGCGGAAAATACTCGCGTCCATTTTTTCGTGTCGAAATGCTTCGAGGATGCGCGGCGCGAGTTTGTCTTGCGCGTAATTGCGCGCGGTGTCGCGCACCATGCGCTCCTCTTGCGTCAATTGCTGTTCGAGCAATAAGGGGTCGGCCCAATCGAACTGCGCTTTGATTTTTTCCGGCTTCATTATGACTCCTGAATAGGCTTTATGCATGGCGGCTAAGGTTGCTGCTATGCTTTATATGAAAGCTATATTAAACAAAAAATCCCGCACTAGGCGGGATTTTGTTTTTTTTGGTGGCCCGGGGCGGAATCGAACCACCGACACAAGGATTTTCAATCCTCTGCTCTACCGACTGAGCTACCAGGCCATTTGCACAGCACTTCTTGCAA
>JAYVGF010000137.1:0-5353 GCA_043772415.1 Betaproteobacteria bacterium | reverse complement strand
TTCCGCTGCCCATTCCTTCTTGTAACGCGCTTCCATATCACGCCGTAGTTTTACATGCGGTGCCATGTCGTTAATATCGACATCGCTCCAACGCACCGGGTTGCCCATCCATACGTCGCGCACGACTTTGACGTTATGCGCAAGGCCTATCGGCAGCGCGCCGAGGCGCATGGATTCGGTGGCGGGTACGAGGCTGCCATAGACGGTGTAGCCGCCTTCGCCATCGAGCGTGTCGCCGGGCTTAAGATCGCGCTTGGCAGTGGCGATGGCGTCGCCGAGAAAATCCAGTGCGCTGCCTGTGGCTTCGCGGCGTAGTGCGACTGATGCGACGCTGACGCCTAGTTCAAGGCCGATTAAGTGATAAGGTTTATACAAAGCGGCGTAGCGGCCGGATGCGTCGGTCTTGAGTCCGTATTCGCTGAAACATTTTTCGACGTAACCGTCACCTGCCGAGAACACCACATACACCCCCCAACGCAAATCGCGGAACACCGGGCGGCCGTCGCGTTCGAGGCTGGAGACGACTTCAACTTGTCCGGCGTGATGCAGGGTGCCGCCTGCGATGCGCGGCTTGAGTATGCTGGGCAAATCATCGACACCGCACGGCGGAAAATTCAAGCCTTCCGGCGCGGGTGGCAAGTTACACGCATTGGCAACAGCGGCCATTTCGATGGCGGATTTGGTGCCATCAAGAAATGAGTTGAACATTTGCGCATTGAAATCGCCGCGCGTGACTTGCTCTTCGTTGAAGCCATAGGTTTCCCATACGCTGGCGGGAGTGGAGAGGTGATAGCTGGGCAAATATTTAGTGCCTTTGCCTGCGGCGACCACGCTGAATCCCGCCGTGCGCGCCCAATCGACCATTTCGCAAATCAAAGCCGGTTGGTCGCCGTAAGCAAGCGAATAGACGATGCCGGCTTTGGCAGCGCGATGCGCGAGTTCCGGCCCGGCCAACGCGTCGGCCTCGACGTTCACCATCACGATATGTTTGTGATAATCGCAGCAGAGCAAAACGTGTTTCACGCCCGCAGCAGGGCTGCCGGTGGCGTCGATGATGATTTCGATGGAGTCGGATTTGATCAACGATTCCGCGTCTTCGGTGATGCAAGTCGTGCCGTGTTTCATGGCTTCGTGGATATTATTGGCGTTGATCACATCGTCGCTCCAACCGGTGCGCACCAGCGCATCGCGCGCGCGCGTGGCGGAAAGATCGGCGACGGCGACGAGATGAATGCCGATGGTGCGTCGCACTTGCGCCAAATACATGGAGCCGAATTTGCCTGCACCGATTAAGCCGACGCGAACGGGATTGTTATTGGCGGCGCGTTGTTGTAATAAACGATGCAGATTCATGGGCTGACTTTCTTGTGAAATCGTTAAAATGGATTCTTATATAACTATTTGATTATAAACAATTTTTTTTAAACATTGCACGGGCTACTTTGGATGCGGGTTCGCGTCCTAGCGCAGTAGAAATAAATTCTACGATGCAAATCAATTGATCGAGATCGACGCCAGTTTTGATGTTGAGCCCATTCATCATGTACACCACATCTTCCGTCGCTACATTGCCGCTTGCGCCTTTGGCGTAAGGACAACCGCCCAAGCCTGCAATCGAACTATCGAATACTGACACACCCATTTGCAGTGAAGCAAAAATATTCGCCAAGGCTTGGCCATAGGTGTCGTGATAATGGCCGGCGAGTTGGTTGACCGGAATATTTTTCGCCACGGCTTCGAGCATGGCTTGCGTTTTGCCCGGCGTACCGACGCCGATGGTGTCGCCAAGGGAAATTTCGTAACAGCCCATGTCGAATAATTTTTGCGCGGCTTTAGCGACGGCGCTGGGTTCGATTTTGCCTTCATAGGGGCAACCGAGCACGCACGACACATAGCCTCGGACTTTCATGTTATTTTTGCTCGCGGCTGCGGCCACAGGCTCGAAACGCTTTAGGCTTTCTTCGATAGAACAATTAATATTTTTTTGCGAAAAAGTCTCCGACGCCGCGCCGAACACGGCGATTTCTTTTGCACCAGCGGCGAGCGCCGCTTCAAAGCCCTGCATATTCGGCACCAGAGCCGGATAATTCACGCCGGTTTTGCGCTGGATACCCGCCATTACTTGCGCGCTATCCGCCATTTGCGGCACCCATTTGGGCGATACAAAAGCCGTAGCCTCGACCGTGCGCAAGCCTGCGTCGGCGAGGCGCTGGATCAATTCGATCTTGGTCGCCGTGGCGACGATGAGCTTTTCATTCTGCAAACCATCGCGCGGGCCAACTTCGACTATTTTGACTTGGTGTGGCAACATTTTTATTTTGCGGTCATGCGAATCGCGCCGTCGAGGCGGATCACTTCGCCGTTAAGCAATTCGTTTTCGACGATATGTTTTGCCAGCGCGGCGTATTCTTCCGGGCGGCCGAGGCGCGAAGGGAAGGGCACTTGCATGCCGAGCGAGGTGCGCACTTCTTCCGGCATGCCTTGCAACATCGGCGTGTCGAAGATGCCCGGTGCGATGGTCATCACGCGGATGCCCATTTTGGCAAACTCGCGCGCGATGGGCAGCGTCATGCCATTCACTGCGGCTTTCGATGCGGCGTAAGCGGCCTGGCCGATTTGTCCGTCCATCGACGCGACGCTGGAGGTGTTGATCATCACGCCGCGTTCGCCCGATTCTTCCGGATTATTTTTCGCCATGGCTTCAGCGGCGAGACGGATTAAATTAAATGTGCCGATGAGATTGATATTTATCACGCGACGAAAGTGCGCCATGTCGTGCGGTCCGCTGCGACCGAGCACACGCTCTGCTGTGCCGACGCCTGCGCAATTGACCGCGCCGTGGATGGCGCCGAAAGCTTTTACGCATTCGTTCACCGCGTTCTGCACGCTCGCATCATCAGTCACATCGCATTTCACAAAGCGCGCTTGAGCGCCTATCGCCGTCGCGGTGGCGTTGCCTTGTGTTTCGTTAATGTCGGCCAGCACCACATTCGCGCCGCCTGCTGCGAATAATTTTGCCGTCGCTGCGCCAAGACCTGAGCCGCCGCCGGAAATGATAAAGGTATGATCAGCTAATTTCATGTTTTTTCCTATTGTAAAAAGTTAAATATAATCAAATACTTACTAAAGCAATCGCGTGAGCGGTACATCATGCCGCTGCGCCCACAATTCCCACTCACTCGCCGTGCGCGTGAGGAAAATCTCCGCCAACATTGGCACGGTTGCATATTGTACGTTGAGCAATTCCTGCAGGTGGGCAAAAAAATGTGGCTCCAAAGCGGCGACAGCGATATGGCCTTCGCTGCACTGATAAGTGTTGTAACCGGCAAAGCCGCCGCCGAGCAAAGCACCGGGCTTAGTCAATCCGTATTTTAACGGACCAATAAATGCGGCGGCAGCATCAGATAATGCTACTTCATGATAGCTGCCGTGGCCGGATTTTTCGCGCGCGATTAAAGCCGCCAAAGCGGCACTGACTGCGCGCTCGGCTCCTGCAATGTCTGCCATTAATGTCAACGGCAGCTGCGTGGCCGACAACAAACCTTCGCTGGCGAGGTAAGTGAGATCATGTCCCGCTTCATTTTCGTTCGGATGCGGATAACCGAGGATAGCGATGTGCGACAAGCGCGGAAAGTCTGCGCCTAATCTTTGCCATGCAAGATCAAGACGGGCGAGGGCGGCGGGGCGCTGGGCGGTGAGTAGAATATCTGCATCGGCAAGCAAAGCATCCAAATCTTGCCGGCCCAAAGCATCTTTCAAATTTATTTTTCTTATGTCGATATCTTGCTGCAATTCGCGGTAATAATCGGCGCTGTAAATATGTAACGGATCACCTGTGGGCGGCTCGACTTTGGTTATGCTTGCGCCCAAATCCTTCAAACGTCTCGCGGCAACCGGCCCCGGCACATTCAGCGCCAGCGAAATCACTTTGCAACCATGCAGAGCAGGAGTCGGTGTCATGTTATGATTTTATTCGGTTAACAAGATTATTATAACCCTCATGCTGTCATCGCTGAACATTCCCTTGTCGCAACGCGCGCCCAATATAAAAGTATTGGTACGCGGCTGGCTGAACTGTAACCAGATCGTGATCAATCAGGAAACAGATAATGTACTGATCGACGCAGGCTATCACTCTCACGCTGAAACGACACTGGCGCTGTTACGCGCGCCTGAAGTAAGCCAGGACAAAAATTATTCACGCCTTATTAACACCCATTGCCACAGTGACCATATGGGCGGCAACGCGGCGCTACAACGCGAATTCAAATGTACGATAGAGGTGCCTGTCGGCGAAGCGACGGGGGTGCGTCCTTGGAGCCGTCAGTCCTTCTGGCTCGATTATGCCGACCAACATGCCGAGCCGTTTGATTACCATAAAACCATCGCGCCTGATGATATTCTGCCTCTAGGTGGTTTTGATTGGCGCGCGGTTGCCGCGCCGGGGCACGGCATGGGCGCGCTGATGTTTTATTGCGAAGCATTAAAACTGCTCATCAGCGGCGACGCGTTATGGCAAAACGGACTCGGTGCCATTACACCTAAACACGGAGTGAATCCTGGCGTTGAAGAGGCGTTGGCAACGCTGCATACCATTCGCGAATTGGATGTGGATGTCGTCATTCCCGGCCACGGCATGCCGTTCACCGGCGTGGATGAAGCAATCGACAAAGCGGAATCGCGCTTGCGCGCTTACCAAGCCGAGCCGCGCAAATGCGCGCGCAATTTTCTCAAAAGCATATTCACTTTTCATTTGCTCGAAGTCGGCGCGATGGATTTGAACGAAGTGCCGAATTATTTTGCGCGTGTGCCGTGTTATGTCGATATTAACGCCGAATTTTTTCAGCTGACGCCGCAGGCTCTGGCCGATTTGTTCATAGGCGAATTGCTCGCCGTGAATGCGATAAAAATAAATGATCGTAAGGTTTACCCCGCCATGGCCGTCTAAGACTTTCGCTGATTGCGCATCGCAACAATGAAAGGAAGACGTAAGCTCGATTAGCCATGCTTAAGCGCAATAAATAAAGCAACGAATAAAAAAATATCTGTAATAAATCTGGAGGAGTATGGCTCGCAACGATATCGGTGCAACTTCCGATACCATTCCCAAGTTGATGTTGGAGCACGCCGCGCAACGCGGCGCTAAACCGGCTGTACGCGAGAAAACCCTCGGCATCTGGCAAACCTCGAATTGGCGACAAGTGGCTGGCGAAGTGCGCGCGCTGGCTTGCGGTTTGGCTGCGATGGGGTTTCAGCGCGGCGACCATCTAGCCATCATCGGTGACAACCGCCCACGCTTGTATTGGGCGATGACAGCGGCGCAAGCGCTCGGCGGCGTGCCGGTGCCGCTGTA
>JAYVGF010000136.1:0-8001 GCA_043772415.1 Betaproteobacteria bacterium | reverse complement strand
ATAAATATTTGATTATATTAGAGTTTTATTACAGGTCCAGTGAACAATATCGGCCCCGTCGGTTGGCCGGTGGGCGAGCCGCCTTTCGGCTCCAGGCTGATCGCCAGCGCGGGGATGTTCGTCAGCCCTTCCAACGTGTTCGGCACCAGCAACACCGTTTCGCCCTGCTCCGACACCAAGCCGAGCGAACGGGGTTTACCGCCTTCCGGTAAGGCCCACAATTGATAATCACGGTCAGCGTCGATTTTTTGTTGCGTAATCATTTTGATGCGCAATTGTTTTTGCCGGTTGTCGCTAGCCACCGACATGATCGGCTGCGCTTGCTGATTGCTCAACACGACCACATAAGTCGGCTTGGCTTCCGGCGGTTGCGCTGTATTGATAAACACTGTCAGCGCGACGGCTGCTGCCGTCGCGGCCAAACCCCAGCCGCGCCAAAAGACCAGATTGCCCCACCAAGTTTCAGGTTTAATTTTGCTCGGCGCATTCTGCATAAACAGTTGCGCGCGGATACGGTTCCACACCCGGCGCGGCGGCGCGACCGGCGTTAAGCGTAACGCCAACACCGCTAGCGCATCCTGCCACTGCGCCACGCTGCGCTGCAAATCGGCGTCAGTCAGCAATAAAGTTTCAAAGCGTTTGCGCGCCGCACCTTGCAACGTGCCGAGCACAAATTCTGCCGCTAGCGCGCTGCGTAATTCCGGGTTGTTATAGTTCATGCGACACCCAGACAATTTTTCAAGCTGGCAAGCCCGCGCCGGATCAGCGATTTGACCGTGCCGACCGCCTGCTTTTGCAGCTCGGCCAATTCGCTATGGCTATAGCCGTAAAAAAACGCCAGCTCAATACTCTTGCGCGCAGGCGCGGCAAGTTGCTCCAGACATTTTTCGATTTGTCCGGCGGTTTGGCTTTGTTGCACCAAATCTTGCGGGCCCAACGCGGTTTCCATAATATTTTCCAAGCTTTCCTCTATATCCTCGCCGCCTAACTGCTGCGGCCGCACGCCAGCGCGGCGTAAATTATCAATACAACTGTTACGCACGATGGAAATCATCCAGGTCTGCGGCGCGCTTTTGCCCGCGTCGTAATCGGCGGCGTTATGCCAAATGCGCACATAACATTCCTGTAATACGTCTTCCGCCCAATCCTGTCTCCTCAATATACGCACAGCGACGGCAAACAGATGCGCCGAAGTTAATTCATATAGTTGCTGGAAAGCGCTCTGATTGCCCTGGCCCGAAGCGAGCAGAAGTTGTTTCAATTGGAGGATATTGGCTGGATTTTTCATTTTTATAAACTATAGTAAACGAGGTGTGGTCGCAAAATAATAAAGCAACTTTCGCCTCTATCAAAATATTATTTTCATTCTAACTGCATCCAATATTTATTTTACCGCGTATCAGACTATGCAGGGTAACCAATCTGCAAACCTCATCTAAACAAGGAGAGCATCATGCAAACCAAAACCAAGGCTTTAATACGTAATACCGGGCTGATCGCCTTCACCGCGCTAGCCAGCGCGATGATGGTCGCACCCGCTCAAGCTTCCAGCCACCGCGAAGCGCCTTTTATCACCAAGCAACCCAAGGTGGATGGCACCGACTTTTATATGTTCCGCAGTTACGAAACCGGGCGTCAGGATTATGTCACTTTAGTGGCGAATTATCAGCCACTGCAAGCGCCCTACGGCGGGCCGAATTATTTCACCATGGATCCGGACGCGCTGTATGAAATCCATGTCGATAACGACGGCGACGCCAAAGAAGATTTGACCTTTCAATTCCGCTTCAAAAATACCTTGAAAGATATTACCCTGCCCATCGGCGGAAAAAATATTTCCATTCCGCTGACCCAAGCAGGCGCAATTGCCGGTGTGAATCCAGCTACGTTGAATGTGCGCGAAACTTTCACTGTGGATGTCGTGCGCGGCAACCGTCGTGGCGGTGTACGCACCGTCGTTACCAATAAAGCCAATGGCTCCGGCACATTTGATAAGCCAGTGGATAACATCGGCAACAAAACCATCGCCGATTATCCGGCTTACGCTGCGCTGCACGTTTACAATGTCGCGATACCCCAATGCGGCGATGGACGCGTATTCGTCGGCCAACGCAAAGATCCGTTCGTGGTGAATCTGGGCGAGACCTTCGACTTGATCAATATCAAAGCACCTGCAGTAGAGTTCAATGCCAACGCGGAAAAATTGGAAAAGGATGATCTGGCCGACGCCAACGTTACCAGCCTGATTATGGAAGTGCCGATCAGTTGTTTGACCCGTGGCACCGACCCGGTTGTCGGCGCCTGGACCACTGCGAGCTTGAGGCAAGGCCGTTTGCTAGACCCCACACCAAAAGGCTTGAGCGCTAGCAAAGAAGGCGGACCGTGGGTGCAAGTGTCGCGTCTCGGCGCGCCGTTGGTGAATGAAGTCGTTATCGGACTAAAAGATAAAGATAAATTCAACCACAGCAAACCGGAAAACGACGGTCAGTTTGCCGACTATGTTACCAACCCAACTTTGCCTGCGTTGGTGGAAATTTTGTTCGGTGCCGCTGGTGTAAAAGCGCCGACTAATTTTCCGCGCAATGATTTAGTCGCGGCATTTTTGACCGGCGTGCCCGGCTTGAATCAACAAGCCAAAGTCACGCCGTCGGAAATGTTGCGTCTAAACACCAGCACGCCGGCCAAAGCCAAAGGTTCGCAAAATCGTCTCGGTGTCGTTGCGGGTGATGCAGCCGGTTTCCCCAATGGTCGCCGCCTTGGTGATGATGTAGTCGATATCGAATTACGTGTCGCGATGGGGTTGTTATGCACTATCAATCTCGGTTGCGCACCGACCGATGCGCCTTCCGGAGGCATCCGCTTCACTGACGGCGCGTTCGTTGATGACAGCTTTTTCGATGCGAGCTTTCCGTATGTCAAAACACCTTTAGCTGGCTCGCCTAACGGCGTTTCGGACTAGGAGGATATGATGAAATATTTCAATATAATCAATATGTTATGTATTAGCGCTTTATTGGGCGCGTGCGGCAGCAATAGCAGCACATCGCCGACCCCGGTTGGCGATGCGTTTTTCAATGAGGTAAGCAGCGTGACCAATGATGCCAGCGATGTAGCCGAGTCGCTCGACATCACCAGCATGGTCGTGACTCAACCTGAAGATAGTGAGCCTAGTCCTTTAGGCTAATCGGAAATGCAATCGACGCTGGCTGGAAAATGATTTCTATTTGTCAGCCAGCCGTTGATTGTTAACGTAGAGAAAGTATGCGATGAAATTTTTTCTTTTCTTGTTTGCTTTAACGCTTGCGCTGCCGCTCACCGCTGCGCCGTTTATTCCGGCGTCGGATACACAAATACTGCAACAACTGCCGACAAAAAATAGTGCGGGCAATCATGAACTGCGTTCACTCAAAATATCCTTGGCACAAAATCCGAATGACTTGGCGCTTGCGCTTAAAACCGCACGCCAATATATAGAAATCGGCCGCCGGGAATCCGACCCGCGTTATGCCGGTTACGCGCAAGCCGCGCTGGCGCCGTGGTGGAATCGCGCTGACGCGCCGATAGAAGTACGCGTCCTACGCGCGACCTTGGCGCAAAGCACGCATCAATTCGATAGCGCGCTGAATGAATTAAACGGCGTATTAAAAATCGATAAAACCCACCCACAAGCCTGGCTGACGCGCGCGTCGATATTACAAGTACAAGGCCGCTATGCCGAGGCGATGAAATCCTGTCAGGCACTCACGCGCATTACTTCGCCGCTCGTCGTGCATATGTGCATCACCGGCGTCGGCAGTGTGAGCGGCTACGCGCAACCGAGCTACCAACAACTCAAGCAAGCTTACGAACAATATGGCAAAACAGAACCCGAACTGACTAGCTGGGTGCTGACGCAACTCGCGGAGATGGCGACGCGTCTCGGTAATAATAAAGATGCAGAAAATTATTTTCGTGCCGCCCTGAAAACCGACGCAGAAGACAGCTATTTACTCGCCGCCTACGCCGATTTTTTGCTTGAGCAAAAACGCGCAACCGAAGTCATGACTTTGTTGACAGATAAAACCCGCGCCGATGGTTTGTTATTGCGCTACGCCGAAGCATTAAAACTGACCCAACACGCGCAAGCCAAAGATTACGCGGATCAATTGCAACAACGCTTCGCCTCTGCCGCGTTGCGCGGCGACCTCAGCCACGAGCGCGAGCAGGCACGCTTTGCTTTGCATTTGCAAAACAACGCGGCAGCAGCCTTGCAACTCGCGCAAAAAAATTGGCACACGCAAAAAGAACCGGCCGATTTACGCATTCTGCTTGAAGCCGCATTGGCCGCGAAAGACACAAAAGCCGTCGCCGACGTAAAAGCCTGGCTGCTACAAAACAAATTACAGGACGTCACGCTGGATAAAAATCTACTCGCTGCCCGCAACTGATTTTTGCATCCGATTTCTTTTGGGTTGCGTATAAATTAAAGAGACGCCGCTGTCGGCTTCTGCACCTTGCCGATTTGCAAGGGTCCACCATTTATCGAGGAGAACAACATGCAAACTACAACATTACATAAAACTTTAACCGCTATCGCCTGCCTCACCAGCTTGGCGGCTTGTCAAAACATGGCGTCCAAAGAGGCCATGATGAATAAAGAAACCATGATGGCCAAAGAAAGCATGGCTGCCAAAACCATGTTCTCGCAAGCCGATTTACCTGCTGCCGTACAAGTGCCTGCAGGCAATCAGGTCGCCATGGAAACCGTCGGCGTCGGCATGATTACTTACCAATGCAATCCGAAAAAAGACGTGGCCGATCAATTTGAATGGATGTTCGCCGGCCCCGACGCAAAACTGAACGACCGCAGCGGCAAGCAAGTGGGCAAATATTTCGGTCCACCGGCAACATGGGAGAGCATGGACGGCTCGAAGCTCACCGGCGCACAAGTCGCCGTCGCGCCGAATGGTAGCGGTAATATTCCTACGCAATTGGTCAAAGCCAACGCGGCAATGGGAGCAGGCGCGATGACCGGCGTGACGTACATTCAACGCGTCGCCACCAAAGGTGGCGTAGCACCGGCTTTGCCGTGCAATGCGGGCGTGGTCGGTAGCAAGCAAGTGGTCAATTACCAAGCCGATTATATTTTCTACAAAGCGATGTAATTATTTCGTCGGCGACCGGCGCGCTGTTAGTGTAGTGCTTCGCAATTAATGGCGCGAAGTGAATTGTCGCTTGAGGACGATGGATGAACGAAAGTGGCGAAATCGGACTCAGCCAAGGCGCAAACCGCAGTCAGGTTGGACACCTGACGAGGATTTGCAACGCAGGATGAGTTCGATTCTCGCCACCTTTTGTGCCGTCAATTCCGAAGCACTACACTAGAGCGCGCTGGTTTGTTTTTGAAACTCCGCTGCATCTCCACGCCTCAAGGTTATAATCCGCTCCTTCAAATGATGTGATCAATAACCAATGCGGTATAAACTTAACTATTTGATTATATTCACTTTTTTAATTATTTTTTGTGGCGATATTTTTGCCCACGAGCCTGAAGTGGTGGAAAAAATTGAAGTGCAAGGCAACTACGCCAACGGCGTCGGCACGTCAGACGCGGCGAGCCAAGGCAGTGTCAACGCCAAATTAATCGAGACGCGGCCAATGCAGCGACCCGGCGAAGTATTGGAATTCGTCCCCGGCGTGATCATCACGCAACACAGCGGCGAGGGCAAAGCCAATCAATATTTTTTGCGCGGCTTTAATCTTGACCACGGCACCGACTTTGCAACTTCAGTCGCAGGCATGCCGGTGAATATGCCGACGCACGCACATGGGCAAGGTTATTCAGATTTGAATTATTTAATCCCCGAGCTCGTCTCGCGCGTCGATTATAAAAAAGGTCCTTACTACGCCGACACCTCCGATTTCGCGTCGGCGGGTGCGGCGAATATTTTGTACGCCAATTCGCTCAAGCGCGGCACGGCGGATATAACATTGGGGCAAAATAATTATCAGCGCGCATTGCTCGCCGCTTCGCCCGATTTCAATGGCGGCCATTTGCTTTATGGTCTTGAGTTCGCGCACAACGACGGGCCGTGGCAAAACCCCAGCGCGCTGAAAAAATCCAATGGAGTGTTGCGTTACAGCCAAGGCACGCTCGACAATGGCTACGCTTTTACCGGCATGGCGTACCACAGCCAATGGAACAGCACTGACCAGATTCCGCTGCGCGCAGTGCAGGACAGTACACTCAAACGCTTCGGCACCATCGACCCGAGCGACGGCGGCGATACCTCGCGCTACAGCGTGTCTTTTGAACAAAAATCACAGTTGGAAAATGGCGTATTCGCTTTCAATACTTATGCGATCAAATACCGGCTGAATTTATTTTCCAACTTCACCTATTTTCTCGACGACCCGATCATCGGCGACCAGTTCGAGCAAGCCGACAGCCGCATTATTTATGGGTTAAATACCAGCCGCTCGTGGTTCGGCAAACTCGGCAACATGGAAAGCATTAACAAAATCGGCGTGCAATTGCGCCACGATCATATTGATAACGTCGCTCTCCACAATACCATCGCACGGCAACGCGCCAGCCTGACCCGCGCCGACGCGGTGAAGCAAACCAGCGTCGGCATTTACGCAGAAAACTCATTGCAATTGAATGACAAGTTGCGTTCTATCGTCGGATTGCGCGCCGATAAATATCGTTTCAAGGTCAACAGCAACCTCGCGGAAAATTCCGGCACGGCGGACGAAAGTTTGGTCTCGCCGAAACTGAGTTTGATCGCCGGGCCGTGGGCGAAGACAGAGTTTTTCGCCAACGTGGGCAACGGCTTCCACAGCAACGACGCGCGCGGGGCGACCATAACGCTCGACCCCAAAGCTTTACACTCGGTAGATAAAGTGAATCCGCTGGTGAAAACGCGAGGCGGCGAATTGGGCCTGCGCACGGAAATCATTCCCCATCTGCAAACTTCGCTGGCATTATGGAAACTCAAACTCGACTCGGAATTATTATTCGTCGGCGACGCGGGCACCACTGAAGCCTCGCGCCCGAGCCAACGCCACGGTGTCGAATGGAGCGCGCAATATACGCCGACTAAATGGCTGACACTGGATTTGCAACTGTCTGGCTCCAAAGCCAAATTCACCGATGGCGACGCTGCTGGCAATCTCATCCCCGGCGCCATCGACAAAGTCGCCTCGGCTGGCATCACCATCGACAAACTGAATCATTTTTTCGGCAGCCTGCAACTACGCTACTTCGGCCCGCGCCCGCTCATCGAAGACGGCAGCAAAAAATCGTTAGCCACCACGATGGTCAACCTGCGCGGCGGCTACCAATTCACACCCAAGTGGAAAGCCAGCATCGATGTATTTAATTTACTCAACCGCCAACCCAGCGACATCGATTACTTCTACACCTCACAACTCAAAAACGAAACCGCGCCGGTTGATGATATTCACTTCCATCCGGTTGAGCCGCGCAGTATACGCTTTAGCGTAATTGGAAATTTTTAATATAATCAAATAGTAAGTGAATTTATCGCTAATGGATAAGTGTTGAACCAAGGCATGAATTGATTGACTAACTGACATCATCGGCAATATCATTAAATTATGTCAAAAGCCGATAAAATTCTTGACAAAATGCGGCGTAACCCAAGAGATTGGCCCATTGAAGATTTGGAATCGTTGGCTGCTCGACACGGAATGGAAGTGCGCAAACCAGGTGGTAGTCACGCGATATTTTTTCATGTTTTGAGCGGAAGGCAATTATCTGTTCCCGCAAAACGACCCATCAAACCTGTTTATGTTACTGCGTTTATTGCCCTGCTCGATGAAATTGGAGAAGTAAATGACCAAAGCCAAATTTGAAGATTTCCCTTTTGATCTGCGGCCTCTTTCCAAGGCCGAGGGCGGCGGGTGGCTGATTACCTGGCCGGATTTACCCGGCTGCATGAGTGACGGCGACACGCCGGAAGAAGCGATTGGCAATGGACGTGATGGATTCAAAGC
>JAYVGF010000135.1:0-3694 GCA_043772415.1 Betaproteobacteria bacterium | reverse complement strand
GCCACTCGGTTCTAAGTCGCCGCCGAGAATTTTCATGAAGGTGGTTTTGCCGCAACCGTTGGCGCCGATGAGGCCGTAACGATTGCCGTCGCCGAATTTTACCGAGACGTTTTCAAAGAGTGGCTTTGCGCCGAATTGTATGGTGATGCCAGCAGTGGAGAGCAAAATAATGACCTAAAGAATTAAGCAAAAAAACGAAGCGCATTTTAGCATGGCGCGAGGGCTTTCCTTCCGGCTATCTAGCCCCATATACAAGGTATAAAACAAAATGGGCTTAATCGGCATGAGTGTATTAACGTAACTATTTGATTATAATGAATAATTTAATATCGCTGCAGACACACTGCTTATCGCTAACTTTCCCGCTAAAATGCTAGGCCATTCTAAGAAAGTTGATCATGGTTCCTCATCTCACCACTGCCCTTACCGGCCCGCTCAAAGAGCTGGAAAAAACAATTCTCGATGCCACGCCTACGATTGAACATTGGTTTCGCAACCAATGGATGGAGCACGCCGCGCCGTTTTACACCTCGGTCGATTTACGTAACAGCGGATTCAAACTCGCGCCGGTCGATACCAATTTATTTCCCGGCGGCTTTAATAATTTGAATCCGGAATTCATTCCCTTGTGTGTGCAGGCGACTATGAGTGCCATAGAAAAAATTTGCCCGGATACGCAACGCTTTATGCTGATACCGGAAAATCACACGCGCAATATGCATTATTTGCAAAACGTCGCTGCGCTGCGCGATATTTTGAAAAGTGCCGGACTCGATGTGCGCATCGGCAGCTTATTGCCCGAAATTACTTCACCGACCACACTGGAATTACCCAATGGCGCAACGCTGATTCTCGAACCAATCAAACGAGTCGGCAATCGCGTCGGGCTGGAAGGTTTTGATCCGTGCGCTATTTTGCTCAACAACGATTTATCCAGCGGCGTGCCGGATATTTTGCGCAATATTGAACAAGTGATTGTGCCGCCGCTGCACGCGGGCTGGGCGACGCGACGCAAGACTAACCACTTCGCGCATTACGATAAAGTGGCGCAGGAATTCGCCGATCTGTTAAAAATCGACCCGTGGCTGATTAATCCTTATTTCGCCCAATGCGGCCAGGTGAATTTTGCTGAAAGCTCGGGACTGGAATGTTTGACCAGCAACGTCGAGTTTTTATTGCCTAAAGTGCAGGCAAAATATAAGGAATACGGCATCACCGATAGTCCGTTTTTAATCGTCAAAGCCGACGCGGGCACGTACGGCATGGGCATCATGACGGTGAAAAGCGTCGATGACGTGACGGCGCTGAATCGCAAACAACGCAATAAAATGTCGGTAATCAAGGAAGGCGTCGAGGTACAAGAAGTAATGATCCAGGAAGGCGTTTACACTTTCGAAAGCATCAACGACGCAGTAGCCGAGCCGGTGATCTACATGATGGACCGTTACGTGGTCGGCGGATTTTACCGCGTGCATACCTCGCGTGGCATCGACGAAAACCTCAACGCGGCCGGCATGAGCTTTGTGCCGCTGGCATTCGAGACGCCGTGCCATACGCCCGACTGTAACGACTCACCCAGCGCGCCGCCGAATCGTTTTTATACTTACGGCGTGGTCGCGCGCTTGGCGATGCTGTCCGCCGCGCGCGAAATTGAGTCTATGGAAAAAATCGATTAACCAACACAGGTGCAAAAAATAAAAATGAAAATCGGCATTATCCTCGACCCGCTCGAATCGATTAAAACCTACAAAGATTCCACCTACGCCATGATGCGCGAGGCGGCGACGCGCGGGCATGAGATATATGTGATGCAGCAGCAGGATGTGGTGTTGACCAATGGCGCGGTGACCGGCTTTGCCTGCGAGCTCACCTTGCTCAACGACGAAATCAATTGGTACACCGTCACCCCGCCGCAACCCACGCCGCTGAAACATTTCGACGCGGTGTTGATGCGCAAAGATCCGCCGTTCGACATGGAATATATTTATTCCACTTATTTACTCGAACTGGCGGAGCAACAAGGCGCGCGTATTTTTAACCGCCCTTCTGCCATCCGCGATTTTAACGAAAAACTGTCCACGGCGAAATTCCCGCAATTTACGCCGCCGACTTTAGTCACGCGACAAGCGGAATTGTTGCGCGCGTTTATTATTGAACACGACGACGCGATTTTGAAACCGTTGGACGGCATGGGTGGTACCGGTATTTTCCGTCTGCATAAATCCGACCACAACATCAATGTGATTATCGAAACACTGACACAGCTCGGCACGCGTACCATCATGGCGCAGCGTTATATCCCGGAAATTTCCAAGGGTGACAAACGTATTTTGGTGATCGACGGCAAACCGGCCGACTACGCGCTGGCGCGCATCCCCAAAGACGGCGAGACGCGCGGCAATCTTGCCGCGGGCGGTAAAGGCGTCGCGCAAAAATTATCGGCGCGTGACCGCGAGATCGCGGAAACGATCGGCCCGAAACTGCGCGATGAGGGTTTGCTGTTGGTTGGACTTGATGTCATCGGCGATTATTTAACTGAAATTAATGTCACCAGTCCGACCTGCATGCAGGAAATTTTTCAGCAAACCGGCTACAACGTCGCTGCGCTGATGATCAATGCGTTGGAAAAAAGCGGTTCAAAATAATTTTTTGCCGCTCACGGAAAACCAATATAATCAATTAGTTATTATTTTCCTCTTTCGGGCTTCACGGCATGAGTGACATCATCTTCTACGGCCTCATTGCGCTCTGGATCGCATACGTCATCGGTTTGTCGATCATGATCGTATTGCAAAAACGTCCGCCTATTTCGAGCCTGAGCTGGATTTTGTCACTGGCATTTTTGCCTTACTTCGGTTTTTTGATTTACTACGTATTGGGCCCACAGCGCCTGAAGCGGCAACGTATGCGGCGCTTGCGCGTAAAAGCTTCCCTTAACGTTGTATCTGAAATCGATTATCTTAAAAATAATCTTCACCACGAGGTATCGGTTCAGGTGTCACAACAGATACGCCTCGGCCATGCGACAACCGACTTTCCCATTTCTACTTGCCACAAGCTGGATCTGTTGGTGGACGGCGCGCAAACTTACGACGCAATCTTTGCCGCTATACGCGCAGCAAAATATCATGTGCATCTGGAATATTATATTTATGAGCCGGACAAAATCGGCACTGCACTACGCGACCTTTTAATCGAAAAAGCCCGCGCCGGCGTGAAAGTTCGCTTGCTAGTCGATGCCCTCGGCGCGGTGAAACTAAAAGAAAAATTTCTCGCCCCGCTGCGTAATGCAGGGGGGGAAGTTGCCTTTTTCCACCCGACTAAAATGCGCATGCGGCCAGTATGGAATATGCGCACCCACCGCAAAATCGTCGTCTGCGACGGCGAAATCGGCTTCACCGGCGGCATCAATATCACCGATGGGGAAGATGAACGTATGCGGCCCGATGCCTATCACGATACGAATTTATATCTTGAAGGCCCTGCGGTGCGCTGGCTGCAAATGATTTTTGTGGAAGACTGGTTTTACACCACCGGCCAAACTTTGAGCGGCGATGCATTGTTACCCGAGATAGCGCCCGGTCCCTACGCCGTACAAATCATCCCGTCCGGCCCCGACAGTGAATGGGAAGCGATACACCGCGCCTATATCGCCGCCATCGAGCGCGGCACCAAGCGTATCTGGCTCACCACG
>JAYVGF010000134.1:0-3617 GCA_043772415.1 Betaproteobacteria bacterium | reverse complement strand
ACCAGTCGCGCCTCCTTGGGTTTACGTCCGCCCCCCGCCTTGCGTACATATGTCTTGGCAGACTCTCGTCCGCGCTCCGGAAGCAAGGGTTCGACTCGCTGCCAAAAAGCCTCTGATACTTCCCATGCGGGCAACCTCTTTTTCGCCGCTCGCTTCACCATGTTGATCCCCCAAATTCGGACAGGCCGAGATGGGAAAGCAGTGTAACATTTTATTTACGGATAAGCTCTAAGTCCGCGCCTTTCGCAACATTGCCCAGTTAAATACAGTGGACGTGGTTGGAAATGCCCGCTTCTGCACAACGACAAAGCCGAGTTTTTCATAAATTTCCACGTTCCCGGCGCTTTGAGTTTCCAGATAAACTGGCATGCGCTCGGCATCAATGCGTTGCAGCATGTGGCCGAGCAGCGCCGTACTGACGCCTTGGCGCTGCTGATGCCGATCAACACCGGTCAGAAACAGGTAGTAGTGCGGCATTGGCGCGCACTGCTTGTGCATCACATCCAAATGATGCGCAAATCCGATCACCTTGGCCGTGCCTGCCAGTCCGTACTTGAGCGGCGCCCGGAACATGCCGGCGCGCCACATCTCTGCCACGGTCATGGAGGTTCGTCCCGGCGGCAGCCAAAGTGCCAATCCGTCGCGCGCATGGGTGGCGTAGCATTCGCCGATTTTCAGCGCCAACGCACAATTACAGCGCATGAAATAGCGAAGCTGCGCCTCAATATTTCTTGGCGAAAATAGCTTCGTAATCGGTTGGTCGCCGACAAATACACCCGTGAGAAAATCGGTTGCCCAATCCAGATCTGCCGTGGTTAGCCGTGCAATTGGTGCGGGGATGTCGGCATCTGTGGCGGTCACTGGTGGCTCGAAATTAGAAAGTACATAAAATAATTATTATATTTATTGTTTAGTATCAATATTATATCAGTGATTATTGATAATTGAGATTAGGTTTTACTTTAGCAAAACCGGCCAGGTGCTATGCGCTTAAGACGGTATATTTTACCTGTCAGAGTCAGGTTTACTCTATATCAGTTCAGCGTGTAATTAGTATTATGTTAAATCGCTTGCGCGCCTCAATCGCGCGTATCGGACGAGCTTCAATTTGGCGACATCGAATTAAGCGCCGAGCAAAGTGACGCTGTTGGTACAGAAATACGCATTGACGCAACCCGGTAAAGGCAGTTTGCCAAACAGGATAATCGTCGTCCTACCAATACGATCAACGTTCAACGATTGTTCCGCGTGACTTAATATTCCGCGATAAGCAGAACAATTTTCGCGTGGCTATGACCAACATCCGGAATAGAGTAAATTCCGTAACGTCGAAACAACAAACAAATAAGGTGTGCCATGGGACTAAGAACAAAATTCAATCTCGTGTTGTTTATCGTTTTCGCGTTGGGACTTGCGGTTACCGGCTACATTTCCTACACGTTGTTGCAACAAAACGCCCGTGATGAAGTGCTCCGTAATGCCGGCATCATCATGGAAGCCACACAATCGATGCGGGATTACACGCAAAAGCATGTGAGCCCGCATCTCGACTATCAACCCGATACTTTCCTCCCGCAGACCGTGCCCGCTTTCGCGGCGACTGAAATGATGAACGGTTTGCGCAAGAAATACGCTGATTACCACTACACAGAGGCTGTTCTGAACCCCACCAACTTGCGAGACAGGGCGATTGAGTGGGAGGCCGACATCGTCAACGCTTTTCGCGGTGATGCCGTCAAGACGGAGATAAGCGGCACCCGCCTCTCAGCGGCCGGCCCATCCTTGTATCTGGCGCGGCCAATTCGTATTACCGAGGAAGGTTGCCTGGCATGCCACAACACCCCCGACAAAGCACCTGCGGCAATGATTGCAACATATGGCGCCAACAATGGTTTTGGCTGGAAGCTCAACGAAATCATTGGTGCGCAGGTAGTGTCGGTGCCGATGTCGCTTCCGATTGAGAATGCGAATCGCGCGTTTGTCACCTTTATGGCTTCACTAACGGGCGTATTTGCGGTGCTGTTTGTGATACTCAACGTGATGTTATCAATGTTGATCGTGCGCCCGATTACGGATATGTCAGAAGCGGCTAATGAAATCAGTACTGGCAATATGAAAATTCCCGAATTCCCGGATAAAGGCAGGGACGAAATGGCGCTGCTGGCAAAATCGTTCAATCGCATGCGTCGCAGCCTGCAAAAGGCAATTTCGCTCATCGATGAGTGACCTGCAACCCCTAGCCGAAGCTCGGTAACCATGGCCGCCGCAGTTCCATGTCTGCCTGATGGGCACATCATCAACGAATACCACATCGACAAATTGCTCGGCGTCGGTGGGTTCGGACTCACCTATCTTGCCACCGACCAGAACCTTAATTTGCCAGTGGCGATCAAGGAGTATTTCCCTTCCGATATCGCCGTGCGTGGCGTTGGCGGCTCGGGCGGCGGCGATGTTGAATCAGACACCTCTATCCGCCCTTCCGCAGATGAAAATCGCGAAACTTTCGAGTGGGGGCTGGCGCGGTTTCTCGATGAGGCGCGCACATTGGCGACATTTCGCCATCCGAATATCGTCCGTGTGATGCGATTCTTTCAGGCCAACGCGACAGCCTATATGGTAATGGAATTCGTGCAGGGCGCATCGCTGGCGGATTGGTTGCGAACGCGTCGCCCCTTGCCACAGACTGCCATTGAAAAAATCGCCCTGCCCTTGATCGACGGACTCGGCGTTATCCATCGCACCAATTATCTGCATCGCGATGTGAAGCCTGGCAATATTTATGTCCGTGAGGATGGCAGCCCGGTTCTGCTTGATTTCGGTGCTGCGCGCTCCACTGTCGGCGGTCGCGAGCTGACAGCCATCGTCAGCCCTGGCTATGCACCGGTGGAGCAATACAGCGAATCGAGCGCACAAGGCCCGTGGACGGATCTTTACGCGATGGGCGGCGTGATGTACTGGATGGTGACCGGTAAAAAGCCGGTGGACGCCACCGCCAGACTGAAAAACGATCCGCAACCGCGCGCTGCTGATATTGGTGATCGTTCGCTTTATACCGCAGAATTTTTATCCGCGATTGACTGGGCGCTGATGCCGGATGAGCAACAGCGGCCGCAATCGAGTGAAGAAATGCTGGCGCGCTTGCGGGGGTTGCCTGCCACGCCCGCACAAGCGGTTATGCCTAGCTCGGCTGATACAGATCGAACCCTGCCGCTTGGCGCGCCGGGTGTCTCAGACTCGCCAGCGGCAGCGGCAGACCACACCCGCACGGTTCCTGCCCCCGTGTCCGCGCCGCAGCCGGCATCCGCTCTGGTGTCGCACGATGCAGGGCAACTCAAAGAAATTGAGAATGAGCTTGCCAAGCGAATCGGACCGCTTGCCGCAGTGCTGGTAAGAAAGGCGGCAAAGAATAACGCCACCATTGAGGCCGTGATCGAAGCTGTCACCGTTGAAATCGACGATGAAGAAGAACGTGATGCATTTACCCGGCTGATGAAAGAGAACACCCGTCCGCCAGCCTCGGCCTTGCAGAAAGATCGCAACGAGATCGCGACCCAATTGGCCGCGACGCGATTCGCGGTCGATGTTCTGGACTGCGCCGAAAAACGCTTAGCACAGCA
>JAYVGF010000133.1:0-6602 GCA_043772415.1 Betaproteobacteria bacterium | reverse complement strand
ACGGGGCGATGAAGTAAGCTGATATCGCCGTCGTCGGGATCGATCAAGCCTAACGCGAGGCGCAAAGTCGTGGTCTTGCCCGCGCCATTCGGTCCGAGTAAACCGAAACATTCGCCTGGCTCCAGCGCGAAGCTGATGCCATCGACGACATCGACGTCGCCGTAACGCTTGCGTAAATTATGGACGCTTAAAACTGGCATAACTTAGTGACGAAGACTTTAATGTGATGCAACCGCCGATGAAAAAAATGATCGGCGCCGGGAATGGTAATAATCGCCAACTCTTGCGGACGCGCCCAATCAAGAATATTTTTATACGGCACGGTTTCATCCAACTCGCCGTGGATCACGATAGTATCTTTAGCTACTTCACCAACAGCAAAAGTATCGACTGCGGGAGCAATCATAACTAATTGCTTTATATGAGTTTTTTGGACTATTTGCGCAGCGATAAATCCGCCAAAAGAGAAGCCTGCTGAATAGACCGGCAACTCGCCAAATTGTTTTTTCGCATACGCATGCACGGCTAACATGTCGTCCACTTCGCCCCGACCTTCGTCGTACTTTCCTTCGCTCGCGCCGACGCCGCGGAAGTTCGGACGCAGCGCGACGCAATTTAATTCAAAAAAAGTTTTCGCCAAGGTCTGCGCGACTTTGTTGTCGAGCGTGCCGCCGTACAAGGGATGCGGATGCGCGATCAGCGCGATGGCGCGGCGCGACGGGCCGGGATCATTGACGACGACTTCGAGCTTTCCCGCCGGGCCGTCGAGTAATATTTTTTCCGCCTGCATGGCGCTCAAATTTTTAATCTTTCAACTACGCGTCCATGTTGAATATGTTCGCTGATGATTTCGTCGATGTCTTCTTTGTCGATGTAGGTGTACCAGGTTTCTTCGGGATACACGACGATGACTGGGCCTTTGTCGCAGCGGTCGAGACAGCCGGCGCTGTTGATGCGCACTTTGCCCGGGCCATTGAGTTTCAGTGCTTTGATTTTATCTTTGGCGTAGCCGCGCATAGCTTCCGCGCCGCGATCGTTACAACAAGCTTCGCCGTCTTTGCGCTGGTTGACGCAAAAAAATACGTGGTGTTTGTAGAAGCTCACAATGAAATGTCCAAGAATTGAATAGCAGGATTATACGCCGCGCATTGCGTGGTGGGATGGATTAGCGCGTCTCAGGCCAATACTCCTGATGTCTATGGACGTAAATTAAATATGCCAGCGCTGCCAGCGGCCAGGCTTCGTTGATGAACTGCGTGAGGCTGGTGAAATTGAGCAACTGTCCGTACGGCCATTTGAATACGCGCAGGATTTCGGTCGGGCTATCATAAATCGCGGCGAGTTTGGACATCACGCCGCCAGCGAGAATAATCAGGCCAGCGACAATTAAACGCTGGCGCCGACGCAGGGAAGAAAACATTAGCAACAAGACGATACCGCCAATCAAGCCTGCCAGGGTTTCTCGGCCCAGCCAATTGGGGATCAGCGGTTCCTTGAGCAGCATAACCGCCGCCCCGGTTTTAATGATCAACGCGAGCGTCAGTATGCCCACGGCAAACCAGGCCGGTTTCAGCGCGCGCTGGATCAACAAGGAAATAAACAAAGCGATGCCACAAAAATTCAGTGCCATGCCCGCTGCTTGCGGAATCCAGAATGCGGCAGCATCGACACGGCTATTCCACGGCTCAAGCAGCATGTTCATCACGTTGCCCGCGCCCAAAAACGGGATCGACGGATTGAGTTGGGTGATGAACCACAAGGCCAATAATAATTGACCCAGATGGGCGAGTCGGCCTTTGATGAAAATTCGGTCACGCAAGTTGTTGACGAGCTCAAAGTGCGGCGTCCAGGCGAACCAGGCGGTCAGGGCCACGCCGATGATGGTGCCGCCGACATTGGTGAGCAAATCCAGCGTGGAGGAAATGCGCGTGGGTAAAAATTGTTGCAGCAATTCCATAGCCAGACTCAAGGCACAACCGGCCAACATGGAAAAAATAGCTGCCGTCCTGGGGCCAAGGCGAGGGCGCAGAAAAAGGTAAGCAAAAAAGCCCAGTGGAATATAGGCAAATACATTGATCAGCACGTCGAAAAAAGTGAAGTAACGCGGCCAGCGCGGCCAAGTGAAATGCGCGCCGGCTATTTCGTCCCAGCCGGTGAAAGGCGTCAGCGAAACATAGATGATGCTGAGCGCATATACCAGTAACCAGGTTCCGGCGGCTCCGGCATCGTGCAGGCTAGTGGCGGGACGTCTTCGCATGAGTTTGGTCTTGTGGCGAACAAATGTCACGCTAACACAAGGGAGCGTGGCAGTAAAATAAAAACCGCGAAAAATTAAACTTGGGTCAGGCCTTCATTATAGCGCCGCAGGTTTTGCACATACACATCGGCATTGAGTTTGATGCGCGCGACTTCTTCGTCGGTGAGCTGACGCACCACTTTGCCGGGCGAGCCCATCACTAACGAGTTATCGGGTATCTGTTTGCCTTCGGTGATTAGCGTGTTGGCGCCGATGATGCAATTTTTGCCGATGACGGCGTGATTCATCACCACGCTCTTGATGCCGATCAAAGTATTGTCGCCGATCGTACAACCGTGCAGCATGACCAGATGGCCGATGGTGACGTTTTTGCCCACGGTGAGCGGCGCGCCCATGTCGGTATGCAACACCGAGTTGTCCTGTACGTTGGAATTTTCGCCGATGTCGATCAGCTCGTTATCGCCACGCAACACGGCGCCGAACCAGATGCCGACATTATTGGCGAGACGCACTTTGCCGATCACGGCCGCGCTGGCGGCGATGAAACATTCGCCGAGACATTCGGGCTGACGGTCATTCAAAGCGTACATCATTTTTTCTCCCCCAGATTTTTTTCCATCACGATAATATCAGCAATATAGGGCGACGTTTTCGGTTTACGTTCACCGGTCTCAACAAAACCCATTTTGCGCCAGAAGCCGAAAGCCTCCTCGTTGGTTTCGATCACGCCGATGCGAACGGTGTCGATGCCCGGCCAGCTTGCCATGATTTTCTCCAGCTCGGCGTAAGCGCGTTTACCGTGGCCGTGGCCTTGATATTTTTCCGCAATCAATAGCAAACCCAACATGACTTTATTGGCGGAACGAAACCCGCGCAGCATGCCGGCACAGCCGATGAGTTCGTCGCCAAGATTAAAGCCAAAAATAAATTGCTCGGCGCGAGGAAAGCCGGGCGGCAGTTCAACGAATTCATTTTCGGCTTCATTGGGCGCCGCTGGTTTGCCGGTGGTGGCGAGATAATATGCTGGCGTGCCGATAAATAATTCCTGCAGTGCTACACGATTTTGCACCGTGTCGGCAAGTTGATGTATTACCATAACCATTTGATTATATTGAATATTTTATTGATTTAATGACTGCGCTACATCTGCTTAAATAAATGTGAAAACGTCCTGCTCACTTGCAACGTCTCACTGCGCCCTTTTAATTTTACGCTCGCCTGCCCGCGAAAATCGCGCGATACGCTGTCGATGTAATTCATGTTGATTATCGTCGCGCGATGGATTTGCCAAAATTTTTCCGCGTCCAGACTATCCAGCAATTCCTTGATCGGTGTTTTGATGACGGCTTCGTGTTTGTCGGTATAGACAATAGTGTATTTGTCGTCGGACTGGAAATACAGCACTTCATCAACGGGAATGAAACGCAAATTATCGCCAACCGACGCTTTAATCCAGCGCAGCGTTTCTTTTTTTTGGGCTGGATTCAGCGTCGCGGTGAGCTGACTCAACAGAGCGCTGATATCGCGCGGCGGCGAAGCGAGGCGTTGCTTGAGCCTTGCAATAGTGGTCTGCAAGCGATCCACTTCCACCGGCTTGAGCAAATAATCCACCGCGCCGTGCTCGAATGCTTCCACCGCATATTGATCATACGCAGTGACAAACACGATGTGCGCCTCGCCCGCCATATGCTGCGCGGTTTGCAGGCCGCTCATGCCGGGCATACGGATGTCGAGAAAAACAATGTGCGGTTTTTTTTCCTGCAATAATTCCAGTGCTTCATCGCCGTTTTTCGCCTCGGCGATGATGTCCAATTCCGGCCACGCATGCGCCAGCCTCATACGCAATTGCTCGCGCATCAAAGGTTCGTCGTCGGCAATCAATGCAGTGATTTTTTCCATGATTTATTTTAACCTTGAATAGCGGTTCTGTTAGTAGAATCTGCACGATATTCAGCGCGCCGCAGCGTGCGCTACGCTCACCCAATCGCAAATCGAAGAATGAATCGCTCACCCTTCTGCGCCGCTGGAATTTTTGCTGACTGGCGGGGGCCGTCGGCGAGAACCTGTTTGAGCTACGCGCTATTTCAGCTTACGCTTGAAGGTTCCAGCGAGTTTTCTCGCAGACCGCCAGTCAGCAGAAATTCCAGCGACAACAAAACCAAAAAACAAAAGGCAGCGCGGCGGGTTCGCCTTTTTTGGTTACTTTTTTGGCGAAGCAAAAAAGTGACTAGCCGCCGGGCTACCCCCGGCAAACTCAATATCACTTCTGCAATAACAAATACGTTCCCAACAATTTACACCCATTCCCATGCTAACCCTCCCCTTGAAGGGAAGGGGACGTGGTGTGTCGTAGGCTGGCGCTGATATATCCAGCGTAATTCCATCATCGTAAGATGTATGATTGGTGACGAGGCAACATCTCCACCCCCATCCCATCCCTCCCCCGTCAAGGAGGAAGGAACGAAACGTAGGAGGCGCTCGCGCACCAGAACATTACTTCAGAACGGAGATGTTTGACGACGCTTTGTTGCGCGGGCGCACCCTACCATACTGCACGTCATGATGCGAGCGAGGCGTTTCGTGCCTCGGCACATCCAACATTTTTATTTTTTCAAATAAGGAATCTCTATCGATGCCACCGTTCCGTTGGGCAAATTCGGCATGATCACAAATGCCGCTTTATCGCCATACAAGGCTTTGAGTCGTTCACGAATATTTTCCAGGCCAACACCCGCGCCGGGCTTATTCGAAAAACCGTTGCCGGTATCGACCACACTTACGCGCAGCTTATCCCCGACTACGGTAGCGTTGACAGAAATTTTGCCGCCTTCCAATTTTGGCTCAAGGCCATGCTTGATGGCGTTTTCGACCAAAGTCGGCACCATCATCGGAGGGAAGGCCAATGATTGCAACGCATCGGGAATATTAATTTCGTAACTCAACCTGTCTCCCATGCGCATCTTGAGGATGTCGAGATAGGCGTGTGCTTGCTCGGCTTCGCGCCCAAGAGTGGTTGAGCTTTCGCGCATTTGCGGAATGGCGGCGCGCAAATATTTTATGAGATTATTTTGCATTTTCGCTGCGGCGGGCGGATCGGTTTCGATCAGGTGTTGCACGCTAGCTAGCGTGTTAAACAAAAAATGCGGCTCGATTTGCGCCTGCATGGCGGCGAGCTTGGCTTCCATCAGTTGTTTGGTGAGGTCGGCTTGCTGCGCTTTTTGTTCGCTTTTAGCCGCGCGGTTTTTCAAACGGCGATTGACGGAAATGACGCCTTTGCTGATAAACAATATTGGAAAAAACAGCATGATTAAGGCGATGGTGATACCGCCGATGACAGCGTGACGCACTCCGCTGTTTACTTCAGAACGAATTTTCTGTTTGAGCTCGGCCGACAATTCAGGCAATACTTCATCAGGCTTCAGCGCATCGTCTTTCAGGCCTATCTCAATTTTTAACGGCCCTTTTTTCTCTGGTCGGAAGATGTCTATTCTGCCGATGTTTACCCTATCTTCCGCACGGTCCGCTGAAGAAATGTCCGTCGCGTTTTTTATTTCTTTCCCCTTGGGCGGGGTTTTGCTTTTTTCGGAAGTTCTGCTATTTTTGTCTTTATCTTTTGACTTAATCGTATTGTCTATTTCGCGCTTAGCCTCTTCGATTTGCTGTTCTGCCTGTTTTATTTGCGCCTGCGCGTCCTGAATGATTTGACTGGCTTCATTGCCCGCCTCTTTTTTGGCTGCTGCTATCTCTTGCTTGGACTGATTTATTTCTATCTTGGCTTGTTCAATTTCTTTCAGCGCATCATCGAGTTGTGATTGCCAATCCGGGTCATCCGAATAGCTTCGGATTTTGACCACTGTGTTTTTCGCAACACCCAGCGCTATTTCGCCCGATACCCGATTTACTTCGTGACGAATCGCCGCTTTCATTTCCGGCGTGTCGCCCAATTCTTCCGGGGACGGGCCGACCGACGCGGTGAACCAAATCGCCAACCCCAAGGTGACCGGAAATAAAATAATCCACGTCCACCATGAGGTATCGCCGATAAATTTGAATAGACGTTTCAAGTTGGTTTGTTGATCTGTAAATTAAGCGGCAACATCAAGTTGCATGGTATCCCAGTCTTTGTAGCTTTTCTTGACGGCCGGTTTTGGCAGCTCATGCACGGAAGCAAAGGCGGGGCGCGAGGTAACTGGCGTCAAGCGCCGCACCATATCGATCAGTGGCAACACGATAGATTCCGCGACGACTGCTACTGCAGCGATGGCGAAAATGGTTGTAACGTAAAGTTCAATAAAATCAAATACTTGCATGTTAATCTCCTTGGGTGCTGGTTGGAATGTGTTGC
>JAYVGF010000132.1:0-9563 GCA_043772415.1 Betaproteobacteria bacterium | reverse complement strand
CCGCTGAATATTCAAGCTAAAAAAGCCCCCGCCCTTGCGACGGGGGAACCGCTCTCGGAGGAGTAGCAGAATGTGCGGCTGCCCACTTCATTCGCATTGCCGCTCGGAATTGAAAATGCAAACAACATGCCAAAAAAATAGTAAAAAATTATCTAATATAATCAAATAGTTAATATCATCCGTTATTCCCTATGGAGCATTCGTGATAACAAATTGCCACAGCCTGCACCAATGCCGCAAGAATTTTAGTTCGCAGCATGCGTTCTGATGCAGATACGCTAAACTGTGCATCAACTGACTATCACCGGGGGATATGTGGACCTGAACTGGATTGCATGGCTGGCGGCTGGCTTGATACTCATAATCAGCGAATTATTTTTCGCCTCATTTTTTATACTCTGGTTCGGTCTTGGTGCGGTCATCGTCGGCATCGTCATGTTGGTCTTGCCGAGCATGTCTTTCTCGGCGCAAATGATTTTATGGGCCTTGTCATCGCTGGCGTTTGTTTTCGCGTGGTTCAAATTTTTCAAGCCTCATGTGATGAAAAACCAAGCCGCGATTTCGCAGGACGCTTTCCACGGCGAAATCGCCGTCGTCGCACGCGACATCAAACCCTATGTCAAAGGACTGGTGCAATTCCAGAAACCGATACTCGGCGACGATAAATGGGAAGCGTTTGCCGACGCCGACATCGCCGCCGGCGAACGCGTGCGCGTCGTGGCGGTCGATGGTAATTTGCTTAAAGTCAAAGCCGTCTAAAAATAAACCAACAAGAAAGGATCTCCCTATGGAACTCTCTGTCCTCGCCATTATTATTGTCATCTTCGTCGCGATTACCATCGCCAAAGGCGTGCGCATCGTGCCGCAAGGCGAAGAATGGGTCGTCGAGCGCCTGGGCAAATATCAAAAAACGCTGACGCCGGGTTTGCATGTGATCATCCCTTACGTCGATAGCGTGGCGTACAAAGTCACCACCAAAGACCAAATTCTCGACGTTGAACAGCAAGAAGTCATCACGCGCGATAACGCCGTTATCATCACCAACGCCATCGCCTTCGTCAAAGTCACCGACACTGTGCGCGCGGTTTACGGAGTGACCGATTTTGAAATCGCCATCAAGAACATGGTGAAAACCACCCTGCGCTCTATCATCGGCAATATGGATCTGGACGAATCCTTATCCTCGCGCGACCAAATTAAAGCCATACTCAAAGCCAGCCTCGCCGATCAAGCGATAGATTGGGGCCTCACGGTAAAGTCGGTCGAGATACAAGACATCAAACCTTCGCCGTCGATGCAAATGGCAATGGAACAGCAAGCTGCCGCAGAACGCGAACGCAAGGCAATGGTTACGCGCGCCGAAGGGGAAAAACAAGCGGTGATTCTGCAATCGCAGGGCCGCCTCGAATCGGCCAAGCTCGACGCCGAAGCGCAAATTCGTTTGGCGGAATCGTCCGCCACCGCGATTACCCAAGTCACGCAATCGATCACCGATAAAGAATTGCCCGCGCTGTTTTTACTGGGCGAAAAATATATTCACGCGATTACGCAATTGGCGGCATCAGACAACAGCAAGTTTGTTTTGCTGCCGGCGGATATTCAGGAAACGCTTAAAGGCATGTTGGGACGTAAATAATTTTTGATTTTTTTCGCCAAAGAAAATATGAAACTCATCTTTTTGTTGCGCTATTTGACGCTATTTTTATTCGGCACGCTGCTGGTTTCCCAGTCTGCCTTCGCAGTTATCGGCGGCTTGAAAAGCGATCTGAAAGACGAAGACGAATCGTCGGAAGAATGGCAAGGTATCCGCACCAATCTTTTTCAAACTCGGCTGATTGATAATAAGCAACCTGCCGTGATGATCGACATCCCCAAGCGCGCTGCGTTCGGCGCGACCGTGCCGCTTTCGATACGCGCGCAAGTAGCGCAAACGCCGCAAAGCTACATCAAAAAAATGTATTTGGTGGTGGATAAAAACCCTTCAGCCGTTGCGGCGGTTTATACCCTTGCCCCGGACATCGGCCAGGCCGATATCGAAACACGCATACGCGTGAATGAATACAGCCATGTGCGCGTAATTGCGGAAATGAACGACGGCAAACTATCGATGGCATCGAAATATGTCAAAGTGTCCGGCGGCTGTTCCGCGCCGCCGAACAAGGACGCGGCGCAACACAAGCGTGACCTTGGCAAAATAAAATGGCGCCTGCCGGATAAAATTTTTGCCAACCAAACCACACCGGTGCAATTGCAAGTCAGCCATCCCAACAACACCGGATTTGAAATGGATCATATTACCGTCATGACCATCCCGCCGCACTACGTGTCGAAAATGATCGTGACATATTCGGGCAAACCCGTGATCAGCGCGGAAACGGATTTCTCCATCAGCGAAAGCCCCTATATCGCATTCAACTTTGTGCCCAAGGGCGATGGCGAATTAAAAGCCGAAATACTCGACTCGAAAGAAATGAAGTTTGAAAAATCCGCCCCGGTGAAATTAGCCGGGCAATAGGCTTTCAGATTTATTCGTCAAATAAATCAGGCCGCTTTGCGGCCTGATTTATTTTTATCTTTGCCTTGTGTATTAACGCGGCGCATCCGGCGGTGGTGGTGGCGGGATACCTGCTGGCGGTGGGGGGAAGCTTGATGAAGGTGATGCCGCGCCCGGCGGGGCTGGCGGCGCATAAGTCGCCGACGGCGGCGGCGTGTAAACGGCTGACGGCGGCTGCGCCGGTGCGCCAGACATTTTACCGGCCACCGGCACACGGTGGCCTTTGGCGTACATGCATTGAATGAAGGCGTGATTTAAATTTCGTTGCGCACCGCGTCCACTCGCATCAGCCGCGCCTGCTCCCGCAGCACCGCCCATGAGCAAACCTACGCCAGCGCCATTCGCCGCGCCGCGCGGGCCGTCGATCAGCGCGCCTGCTGCTGCGCCCAATACTGCGCCGACTGCTGCGCTGTTGACGGCACTGGCATCAGCCGCCTGTTGCGGCGAGGCACCGATCTGTTCGTTGGCGTATTGTTTGCACGACGCATCGTCCACACGGAATTGATCGAAATTTTTACCAGTACCGGGTAAAGTCATTACGCTCGGGCCGCTCGGCATGATGACACAAGCGCCCAATGCCAAAGCGAAAACGACTGGGGACAATTTCAACAAGCGATTCATACCAAAAAAATTCTCAGCTGGATGGATCAGCGTACTTGCTGCGGCAATACTTTTTGCCAACCGCTAGGACAGGCCTGCACGTTGGGGTAATAGCCTTGCGGATTACCGCAGTAGTACCAGTATTGTTGAACCGACGGCGGCGCAACGGGTGCTTGCGCTTGCTCTACATACACCACTTGCGGAGCCGGCGCGACCACGACGGGCTGCGGATAATAAACCGGCGCATACGAATAGTACGGCCAGAAAAACGGCGCACCTAAATGCAAGCTGACCCCGCCACGCCAATGCCCGCCGCCCCAGTGACCATGTCCGTGACCGCCGTGATGGCCGCCGCCTGCCCATGCCGAATTACTGGCAAGGCCGACGATAAATAGTGAGGCGAGAAAAGCGAATTTTGCGGATGTTGATTTAGTGATTTTCATGATAATTCCTCGCGTATTTAGTTAGGTAACGCTTTAAGCTATATACGGTGTACACGACGACAAAATAAATAATAAAAAATAATTTAATTAAATCAAATACTTACTATAGGACTGTGCATCCACATTGCCACCACTTATGATGACGCCGATTTTGGCTCCGGGCGCTTTGAATTTTCCGCTCAATAATGCCGCCGTTGCCAGCGCGCCCGTAGGTTCCACTACTATTTTCAGGCGTTCAAAAAACAATTTCATGACCTGGATCAAATCCGCATCGCTTACCGTGATGACATCGTGCGCATAATGCAACACCAGCGGAAATGTCAGCGCGCCCAGCGAGGCGGTGCGCGCACCATCGGCGATGGTGTCGGGATTATTGACGCTTTGCAGCGTTTTAGTTTTGAACGAGCGCGTCGCGTCGTCGCCCGCTTCCGGCTCGACACCGATGGTTTTGCATAACGGCGACAAAGTATTCGCCGCAATCGCACAGCCGGATAACAACCCGCCGCCACCGCAACACACCAACAGAAAATCCAACGGGCCGGTTTCTTCGATTAGTTCTTTCGCCGCCGTGCCTTGACCCGCGATAACGTGTGCATGATCGAACGGCGGTATCATTTCACCGCCCTGCTGTTGCAAAATTTTATTCGCGACCGACTCACGCGTTTCCAGCGCGGGATCATGCAAGACCACTTGTGCGCCGTAAGATTTTGTTGCTGCGAGTTTTATTTCAGGCGCGTTGATGGGCATGACGATAGTAGCTTTGATACCGAGCAATTGCGCCGCCAGCGCTACAGCTTGTGCATGATTACCCGACGAATACGTTACCACGCCGAGCTTTTTTTGCTGCGGTGATAATTGCGCCAAAGCGTTATACGCCCCGCGAAATTTGAACGCACCGGCGCGCTGAAAATTTTCCGCCTTGAAAAAAACCTGCGCGTTGACTTGCTGATTAAAACTGCGGGAAGTTAACACCGGCGTGCGATGGGCAATGCCGGCTAAACGCAAAGCCGCTGATTCAATATCGGCGTAACTAACCGCCAGCGGTGAAGCAGGTTGGTTCAACTGTCTTTGCGTCTTGGCGCACTGCGTCGTTCTAACGTATCCAATGCGACCTCCGCTTTTACGGCGAGCAGTGCATCCTGCAGCGTATCTTCCGCGATGTGGTTCAAACTATCGGCCAGAATTTCTGCCGCTTCGTAGGAACTCGGCGCCAAGTCGTGTGAGTCGAGATTGGCGACAAATGCAGCCGCCGCGCCAGCAACACGCAGCAAATTCGCGCGCTCCTGCATCAGGATTTCGATTTCGGACCGCAGCATGGCGATTTCTTCATTTTTTTGGTTCAGCGGCATGGTTATTCCTTTGGGCGACATTGCAATTTCATTTTAATGGATTATATTGATTCTTAGCAGGGTTTATTTCGCCTCGGCTCTGCCTTCTGTAACCATCACGGTGGCCGTAACTTTGTTGCCATTATGCAAATCTGTTGCGTCCGCTTCGTTTTTTCGTACTTTTATCTACCGAAGGAGATGATGATGAAAAAAACCACAGGGATTATTTTATCGGCCGCGCTACTTGTATTCAGCATTCCGGCCTTGGCCAACCATTGTCCGCAAGACATGAAACAAATCGACGAAGCGCTGGCGGCTAATCCGCAGATAAGCGCCGAGCAATTGGAAACCGTCAAAAAATTACGCGTGGAAGGCGAAGCCCTGCATAAAGAAGGCAAGCATCAGGAATCCCTGGAAGCTCTCGGCAAAGCCATTGCCATTTTGGGAATTAATAAGGGATAGCAGAATATTTAATTAAATCAGAATATTATGCGCCCCCTGATGCGGTAATTTCTACGGCATTAGGTGAGCGCGCCTGCGAAACGTTCTATCTAGCTCTACTCGATATTACTTGGTGGCCTGATATTCCGAGAACATACCCAGTTCGCAATGCCGCTTCACGTCGCTGAAACCGGCAGCCCTGAGCGTATCCATGACTTGCTGAGGCGTAGCGCAGGCTTCTATCGTATCCCAATAATATTTCCACACGGTTTTGGTTTCTTTCACACTACCCACGCCGCGCGCGATGACGGGAATCACTACACGCATATACGTTTTCAAAAGCAATTTAGTAAAGGCCTTTTCTGGCGTGGTAATTTCCAGAATACATACTTTGCCACCCGGCTTGAGCACGCGAAAAAATTCCGCGAAAGCCGCAGACAGATCACTGACATGGCGTAACGCATAACCCATGCTGACAAAATCAAAACTTGCATCGGGCAAGGGAATCGCTTCTGCGCGGCCTTCGACCAAGCTCATACCTTCAGGAAAGTGCCCCGCTTCCATCATGCCCGCGCTCGGATCGACGCCGGTAATCAGCGCACCAGAACCAATCAGCTTTGCCGCCTCAATCGCCACCAGGCCGGTGCCGGTGCCGACATCCAATAATTTCATACCCTGCACCAATCCGCCGCGTATCAGTGCGTGATGGCGATACGAAGGGCCGCTGCCAAAGGCGAGAATTTTCTCAATACGATCATAGTCAGGCGCGGTGCGGTCGAATATCTGGTGCAAGTAGGCACGTCGATCTTCTTCTTTTCCGTAATACTCAGGCAAAGGCGCGTGCGGCAAGCGCACTGCTTCGTCGATGATTTTTCTCGGTGTATCCATCATATCCTCCCCACTCATTAAAAAGTCCAGCTTCAACTATACACAACTGCGCCATGCTTCTCCCGAACCAGGCAGAACCCAGACCAGCCACACTCCTGTAAGCCACTCAAACTTGCGCGCTTAAAGGAAGATTCAACAATAGATTTTGCGGCTTCAGGCGCAATATATTTTTCGTATCCACGGCAAGCCCAAGATACACGGGTTTGCCGGTCAGCTTTTCAGTTACCGCATTGGTATCGAGAAACGTCAGTCGGAATAAACCGACTATACGCTTCATATCGGCGTCTTCGGCTGATTTTCCTTGATACAAATCATTCAACAGCGCATTCGATTCAGCGTCAAGGCCGACATGCCACGCCCAATTGGCATCGTGGATTTTCTCCACCGGCTTGATGCTTACGCGCACGCCGAGCAAATGCTGCAACCATTTTTCCAGCACACCGCACAGCATGGTGATGCCCGGCCGGCCGATGGTGAGATCAATCACTGTGTCGTGGCGCTCGTCGCGCATCCAATACAACATGGCGTTATCGTTATTCAATACGTCGAGAGATACGGCGCGCGTGGCGGTATTCGATTCACGTAATAATTTACCCAGCCCGCCAAAACCGCCGGTCGTCGCGTACATATCCACCGTTTGCGCATCGGCGGCCATCACCGCGCTGTCTTGCGTATTCACGCTCTGCGCACGATAAAATAATTCAGCCGCGCGCACCGTCAACGGATTGGTTTCGCCGTCGAGCATATTGCGCGCGATGAGTTGCGCCATGTGATCGACAAAAGTCGGCGCCACATCGCGATTGCCGCTGCGCATGAGCTGTAGATAGCAGGCTTCGACAGTGCCCGCGTTGATCAAACGATCACGAAAACTTAACCACGCGCGGTAATTATCTTGCGCGTCTTTGTCAGTAATGGTGTTTATTTTTTCTACGATGTCGTCGCGTTGCGGTTGATCCAACAAGGCTTGATGCAACGCGCGCTCGTTATCACACGATTGCATAATCGGCGCGAGCTCGGGCCGCTGCAAATAGTGCCGCAAAAAATCATCGGTCACTCGCAAATAATTTTGCGCGTTACGCGTGAGTAAATTAAATCCGGACGTGCGCCAAAAATCCTGCATATCAGGGCGAAAAACAGAAACAAGGAATCATTAAAATATTCAATTAAATCAAATAGTTACAATCAGAATTAAGCGACACAATCAACATAGTAACGCTTGCTCCCATCGGGCATTTTTTCACTCACCAAACCATGGATATCAGTTTCAAAACCGGGGAAGGTCTGGTTAAATTCGCGCGCGAATTGCAAATATTGCACGATGGTTTTGTTAAAGCGTTCACCTGGAATTAACAACGGAATCCCCGGCGGATACGGCGTGAGTAAAATCGCTGTGACGTGGCCTTCGAGTTTGTCGATTTCGACACGCTCGATTTCGCGGTGCGCGAGTTTGGCAAACGCATCGGACGGCTTCATTGCCGGTTGCATATCAGACAAATACATTTCCGTGGTCAAGCGCGCGATGTCGGCAGCTTTGTACATATCGTGGATCTGCTGGCATAAATCGCGCAGGCCGACACGTTCGTAGCGTTTTTGTTTTGCGCAAAACTCCGGCAGGATTTTCCACATCGGCTGGTTCTTGTCGTAATCATCCTTGAACTGTTGCAACGCGGTGACCAGCGTATTCCAGCGGCCTTTGGTAATGCCGATGGTGAACATGATGAAGAAGGAATACAGCCCGGTCTTCTCCACCACCACGCCGTGCTCGGCTAAATATTTAGTGAGGATCGAAGCAGGAATACCGCTCTTGGCGAATTTGCCCGACACATCAAGACCCGGCGTCACCACTGTGGCTTTGATCGGGTCGAGCATGTTGAAGCCGTCGGCCAGATTACCGAAGCCGTGCCATTTCTCATTCGCCTTGAGAACCCAGTCTTCACGTTTGCCAATACCTTCTTTGGCAATCTTGTCCGGGCCCCACACTTTGAACCACCAATCCTTGCCCCACTCCGCTTCTACTTTGCGCATGGCGCGGCGGAAATCCAGCGCTTCGAGGATCGACTCTTCCACCAGCGCCGTGCCGCCGGGCGGCTCCATCATTGCCGCCGCTACGTCACACGAGGCGATGATGGCGTATTGCGGGCTGGTCGAGGTGTGCATCAAATACGCTTCGTTAAATATATCGCGGTCGAGCTTGGCGTTTTCCGGCTCCTGCACAATGATTTGCGACGCCTGCGAAATTCCTGCGAGCAATTTATGCGTCGAGTGGGTGGCGAAGATCATGGCGTTTTTCGAGCGCGGTCGGTCTTTGCCGATGGCGTGCATGTTCTTGTAAAAATCATGGAAAGTCGCGTGCGGCAGCCAGGCTTCGTCGAAGTGCAGCGTATCAATCGTGCCCGCCAAAGTGCTTTTCAACATTTCGACGTTATAAATCACGCCGTCATAAGTGCTTTGCGTAATGGTGAGAATGCGCGGTTTGCGCTTGGGATTTTTCTTGATCACTTCGCGCGCAAACGGATTGGCCTGGATCTTTTTCAAAATCGTTTTCGGGTTGAACTCCGACAAAGGAATCGGGCCGATAATGCCGAAGTGATTGCGCGTCGGCGTGAGGAAAATCGGCACCGCGCCGATCATAATAATCGCGTGCAAAATCGACTTATGGCAATTGCGATCGACCACCACGATGTCATCCGGCGCAACAGTGGAATGCCAAACAATTTTGTTCGACGTTGATGTGCCATTGGTAACAAAGTAGCAATGGTCGGCGTTAAAAATGCGTGCTGCGTTTTGTTCCGACTCGGCTATCGGGCCAGTGTGGTCCAGCAACTGACCCAGCTCATCCACCGAATTACACACGTCGGCGCGCAACATGTTCTCGCCGAAAAACTGGTGGAACATCTGCCCAACCGGCGATTTCAAAAACGCCACGCCGCCAGAATGCCCGGGGCAATGCCATGAATAAGAACCGTCCTGCGCATAATGCGTCAGCGCGCGGAAAAAAGGCGGTGCGAGCGAATCAAGATAAGAACGCGCCTCGCGCAAGATATGCCGCGCGACGAATTCAGGCGTATCTTCAAACATATGGATAAAGCCGTGCAACTCGCGCAGAATGTCATTAGGAATATGCTGCGCAGTGCGCGTTTCGCCATAGATATAAAGCGGGATTTCCGCATTTCGCGAGCGTATAGCCATCACAAAAGCACGCAAATTTTTTAGCGCCACATCGGTTTCTTTTTTCGATCCGCTGCCGAATTCTTCATCATCAATGGATAAAATAAATGCCGAGGCGCGGCTCTGCTGCTGGGCAAACTG
>JAYVGF010000131.1:0-2863 GCA_043772415.1 Betaproteobacteria bacterium | reverse complement strand
TAAGAGGTGCATTTTCTTTAGAAATGTAGCCTGGATGGAGCTTAGCGCAATCCGCGTTTCGTTGTTGCGGAGGAGATTTCCCCGGATTCCGCTACGCTTCATCCAGGCTACGCATGCTGCAAATGGTGCCGAGATAGACGAGCTGGTCGCATTTTTGTTAACACTTAGCGACGGATACAATTGCCAATAAACCTGGACGCAATGGATCGAAAAATGAAGGTTCATTGACCAGCGATGCTTTCAGCCCCAGCGCGCTACGCTGACAATCTACATAGTTATTATCGATAGTACAGCGCACGCCTGGCTATCGCAGCGCTTACTTGCAACCAACGCGCTCCACCGTTGATGAACCTAATACCGTTACGCCTTTCTGTTCCGATTTTTCATCGGGATTCGATCCTAATACTGTCGCGCCTTCCGTCGCCGATGCCAGATGAGCGGTGCAATGCGCCTTAATCGTTAGGCCGCCCATTACGTTCACATTGGAGCGGAAGCAATACCAGCCATTCGGATTCAGCAGCGAAATCGTAGAACCGCCCATCACATTGACGCCGGGATTCACCATGACCAAAGCTGGCGTGCCTGTCACATCGGTATCTGCCGTATCTTTGCCGATACCGAAAACTTTCACCGAGGTGCTGAGCGTTTTGAATTTGGGATCCGTGCCGAAAGGATGCGTGCCCCAGGACTTCAGGCAGCTCGCCATTGCGCCCCCCTCTTCTGCAGCAAGCGCCGGCAAATTGAATATCATTGCCAGACTAAACCATGCCAAATGCATCACTTTTTTATAGGTTCTCATGTTGAATTCCTTCTGTTTTCGTGAATGTTCAAATATGACTACCATCTTGACCCAGTGCGTACCTTCACTCATGCAAAAGATAAAGTCAAATCAAGCACGCGCGGAAAATATAGCTTGAGTGCAACACAGGCTATATTCCTTCCCCTTTAACCCGCGGCCGCCTCACAAGAGGACAAGGAGGAGCGTTAGGGTCGGGATAGGTTAAAGCTTATGCGGAAAAGGGCTCAATAATTGAAACGATGGGTTGCAGCCACCCAGCCTGCGATTAAATCCCTACCGTCAAAAGGCAGAGTTAGGGCGGGGATGGGTTAGTGTTAAAAGCATTTACGCTGCCAACTTTACCTTTGCTTCCAGGCGAACGCCTGCATTCACTTGCAACGCATGAATAATCGCGAAAAAATTCTCCGTAGTGGGGTTACCGGACGGCGCCAACATTCTATGCACACTCTTACTCGGCTTATTTATTTCGGCCGCAAGCGCTTCAAAGCCCATTGTCGCATTGATTAAGTCACGCAAAACCGCTTTGCCCGTATCCACATCGCCTTGCAAATAAAGATTCAGCGCTTCAGTGAACAGCGTCTGACGAAAACGTTTATCGCGTTGCACTCGGGCGTAAATAGTTTCCTTAAAATTACGGGTTAGTGCCATGTCAAACTCCTTTCTTTAGCTGCTTGTATTGCTTCCACCATTGCTTGGCCAACTTGATATCACGATCCTGCCCCGACTTCGTCCCGCCGCAGAGTAAAATTACCAACGTATTACCCCCCTTTGCCAAAATAAATTCGGTAGCCCGGCCCGGAATCCATCCGGTATTCCAGCACGCCTTCGCCAACACCCTTTACGTTAGAAAAGTTACCAAGCTCCAACCGCGTTAACGCAATCGTCACTTTCGTGGCCGCCTGTACGTTCAGCCCATCAAACCATTTCGAAAAAGCGGAGCGTCCATTTTCATCAATAAATTCGCGGATGGAAATTGGTTCGCGCATATTGTTATAGTAACATATAAGTTACTTTATTGCAAACCCGAGGCAATTGACCGGCTTGAGCGCTGGTGACAATGACCGTGGAGCTGTGGTTTAACAGACGGCAGGATTTAGCGAGTTCAACGGGTTGGCACATGTAAGTGAATTCTCTTTTGAAATGTAGCCTGGATGGAGCATAGCGGAATCCGGGTTTCATTGTTGTGACGGAGATTTCCCCGGATTACGCTACGCTTCATCCAGGCTACGCTTGCTCAAGCGTAAAAGTATTTTTGTCGATGACACCGGTCACTTTAGGCGGATCAAAATCCAAAGCCATAGACCACGCCGCCGCCATCACATTGTTGCGACCCGCGTGGGCGCTGGTGACAATGACAGTGGGGCCGTGGTTTAACAGACGGTAGGATTTGGCGAGTTCGACGGGTTGGCGCATAAGAGAATTTTGTAGGCTGGGCTGATAAGACCAGCAATGTGTGATTGAAAAAACGCTGGGCTTATCAGCCCAGCCTACGGGTTATCTTAGGAAAAGAAGTAAAAGAGCATAGCCCGCCAAGATTAGAGGGAAAAGAAACTCAATTATTAGCCATCTAAGGTTTTGGCTTCTCAAAAAAAACTCGAACCACTTATCAAAACGAGATAACGACACCATTATTCTCTTTGATTCAAATACTTTTCGGTGTGCATCAAGTTGAGTACCAAGCTCTCTGATGCTTGATAAAACCTGCGGGAATGGCAGTGTATCCATGTTTGAAAGTTGTGATTCGATTTGCGATATCTTTCCTGAAAAATTATCCATTTGTCTAGCTTGATCCAACCACCAATTATAAAACGTTGATTGTCGCGGGTCATCAGGGTGGTCGCCATGCTCACTTCCAGCGCGCGCTACTGTAATAAAAGCTACTCGCGTCCCAGTAAGGCGTAACCACCACTCAAGTAAGCTGTCAAATGCGCTCCAAATAAAATGTAGTAGCAGATAAAAAGTCACGACTATAAGTCCACCAGTCAAAACAGTATCAGTAAGATTGTGAAATTTTAGTCCTAAGAAACTCGAATCCGGGTGAATATTGAGGTCAGCAATTACGAC
>JAYVGF010000130.1:0-3131 GCA_043772415.1 Betaproteobacteria bacterium | reverse complement strand
AGCCAGGCTTTCCAGTCACCGTGGGTTCGAGTGCGCTGAAGTAAATCGTAATAGTCTTGTCGATGCGCTTCAATAAACGCCGATAGATAGAGCAGCGGTTGCGACAACCGGCCATGTTCCATCAAAAAAAGTGTAATCAACAAGCGACCAACTCGTCCGTTGCCGTCAAGAAAAGGGTGGATGGCCTCAAACTGCACATGCATCAATGCACATTGAATCAAAGGCGGCAGATCATCGCGTTGGTGCAAAAAATTTTCCCAGTCATGAAGAGATTGGGTCATTTCGATCACCGGCGGCGGAACATAGGAGGCATTCGTCTCCGTACTGCCCGGCGCGCCTATCCAGTTTTGACGGCGACGGAATTCTCCCGGCGTGGCTTTGTCGCCGCGCACGCCTTGCATTAACTGTTCATGCAGTTCACGAACTAAGCGTAGAGAGAGGGGAAATTCATTCAAGCGCGCAAGCCCGTGCTCCATCGCGCGTACATAGTTGCGCACTTCGCGCACATCATCGTGCGCGGATTTTTGGCCGTCTTCGCCTGCTTCATCAATTAACAAATCAGACAAGCTTGCGCGCGTGCCTTCAATGCGTGAAGACAACACGGCTTCGCGCCGCATATATGGTGCAATCAGCAAATGCGGATTGGGCAATTGACGTCCTAAGCCAGAAAGCTCTGACAGTGCAGCATCGGCTTGTGAAAGTGCGAACACCAACTCTGCGTCGTAAACAATTTGCGGTGGTAGAGGTGCAGGCACAAACGCCCAATTACTTTCGGCGGTTTTCACCAATTGCCCAGAGCTGGGGTTCAAAAACTCTTTTGGATTCATGGAATGGTCGCCTGTGGAATTTTAAAAGCTTAGCAGGCTTTTAAAGAAATGACCATTATATTTAAAATGCGAGCAAGGCTTTTAAGCCATTCTTTAATTTTTAAGCAGGCTTTAAAAGATTTCTACGAGAACTATGAAAGTATAATTGGAATCGGCTGGCTTCTGATAAAATTGATTATAATCAATTGGTTATATCTATTTTGCTTCTGCGGACCAAAGCTAAACAGGGGTTAGCCTTTATTCTCCGCCGGAATAAACTTCAGCGCGACGCCGTTATTACACCAACGCTGCCCACTCGGTTGCGGGCCGTCGTTGAACATGTGGCCTTGGTGTCCGCCGCAGCGAATGCAGTGGTATTCGGTGCGCGGCCAGACGAGCTTGAAATCTTTTTTGCTCGCGGTGTGGCCGGGGATGGCGGTAAAAAAACTCGGCCAGCCGGTGCCGCTGTCGAATTTCATTTCTGTGGTGAACAGGGGCAGATCGCAACCGGCGCAAACAAATACGCCCGTGCGTTTTTCGTTGTTGAGCGGGCTGGTGCCGGCGCGCTCGGTGCCTTCTTCGCGCAATACGTCGAAAGATTCAGCCGGCAGGATTTTTTTCCATTCGTCACGGGATTTTTTTATTGGATCCAAAGACAACGAAACATTCGTAGCGGCAGGCAGCAGGTTTTTCCAATTATTTTGGATTTTTTCCACGGTGGGATTCCTTTCGGTAGCGGCGATGGTGCAAGCGATATTAGCAAACGGCAACGCACCTAGCGAGATTAATAATTGACGACGGTTCATGATAATTCCTAATCAGTTGGATGTTGGTTAGGCAGCGGCGCGAAGCTTATGTTCAAACTATTTTTATCGCGCTTACGCAGTTAGATAAGCCTTGGTCGACTAGTAAGGCATTTCTTTACAATTGCCCCAAAAACAAAAAGGCGCTTGAAGCGCCTTTTTATTTAGTGCAACACATCACTATCGCGGCAATTCAGACGAACCCATTAAAAATTCATCCACCGCGCGCGCGCATTGGCGGCCTTCGCGGATCGCCCACACCACCAAGGATTGGCCGCGACGCATATCGCCGGCGCTGAATACCTTTGCCGCCGAAGTTTGGTATTGCTCGGTATCGGCTTTGACATTACCGCGATTGTCGAGCTCGACGCCGAGTTGTTCGAGCAAGCCTTTTTGCACCGGATGCACATAACCCATCGCCAACAATACTAGGTCGGCGGCGATTTCAAATTCCGAGCCGGGCACTTCGGCGCTTTTCATTTGGCCTTCGGGCGTTTTGAACCATTCGAGGTGCGCACCGTGCAAGGTGGTGACGTGACCGTCTTTGCCGGTGAAGCCTTTGGTCACAACGGAGAATTCGCGCTTGGCGCCTTCTTCGTGCGACGAGGACACGCGCAGCTTCATTGGCCAGTTGGGCCAGGTGAGCGGCTTGTTTTCTTCTATCGGCGGTTGCGACATCAATTCAAAATTCGTCACCGATTTTGCACCTTGACGGATCGAGGTGCCGACGCAATCGGAACCGGTATCGCCGCCGCCGATGACCACGACATTTTTTCCGGTCGCGACTAATTGATTCGGCACGGTATCGCCTGCGTTCTTTTTATTTTGCCACGGCAAAAAATCCATGGCGAAATGAACGCCTTTGAGTCCGCGCCCCGGCACGGGAATATCACGCGGATATTCGGAACCGCCGCTCAACACTACTGCATCAAACTCGGCCAATAATTTTTTCGCATCGACATTGACGCCGACGTGTTGATTGACGCGGAACTCCACGCCTTCGGCGCGCATTTGATCCATGCGCCGGTCGATGTGATGTTTTTCCATTTTGAAATCGGGAATGCCGTAGCGGAGCAAGCCGCCGACTCTGTCACTTTTCTCAAATAAAACCACGGCATGTCCCACGCGCGCGAGCTGCTGCGCAGCGGCCATCCCCGCCGGGCCGGAGCCGATGACGGCAACACGTTTACCGGTTTTATGCGTAGGGATTTGCGGCGTGACCCAGCCGTTTTCCCAACCTTTGTCGATGATGGCGTGTTCGATATTCTTGATCGTTACCGCGTCGTCGTTGATGTTGAGCGTGCACGCCGCTTCACATGGCGCAGGGCATATGCGGCCGGTGAATTCGGGGAAATTATTGGTCGAGTGCAACACGTCAAGCGCCTCGCGCCAATTACCGCGATAGACCAAATCATTCCAATCGGGAATGATGTTGTTGACCGGACACCCGCTGTGACAAAACGGAATGCCGCAATCCATGCAGCGCGCGCCTTGCTTGCTGATGTCCGCATCGGAAAGCGGC
>JAYVGF010000129.1:0-2012 GCA_043772415.1 Betaproteobacteria bacterium | reverse complement strand
CATCGTGTAAATAGTCGTTGTGACCGAAGCGGATTTTGACGCGCTTGAAGGCTGAAGTTGGTCGATTCAATTCGCCGGAAATATCCATGCGGGTTTGTTTTTGCAATATGCTCACGCCTTCATCGGTAGGGATGCCGTAATTGTTTTCCAGCCCTTCAACACCGATACCCAGATGCCCGCGCGTACCAACCCACGACAGACCCGCGCCGGCATTCAGCCCTTCGGTAAAGCTATTGGGAACGAATTTTCCTGCACCGGGTACGCGATAATTACCGACGCTGCGGTTGTAGCCGTGCAGATGCCAAGCCATCGAATCGCTACCGCCGCTCATGTCGGCTGAGCCGGTGTATTCATCGCGGCCTGTGCGCACTTCGACTTCACTCTCCAACTCACCCAGCGCAAATTTCGGAATCAAATCCGATACGACATTGACCACGCCGCCGATTGCGCCGCTGCCGTAGAGCAAACTCGCCGGGCCGCGCAGGATTTCGATTTGTTTGGCCTTGAGTGAGTCGGTAGTGACGGCGTGGTCCGGACTGATAGTCGAAGCGTCCATGGTGCCGATGCCGTTTTCCATCAAGCGCACGCGCGCGCCGTCGAGTCCTCGAATAATCGGGCGGCCTGAGCCGGAACCGAAACTGCTCGAATGTACGCCGAGTTCCTGCGACAAGGTATCGCCGATGCTGGCTGCGCGCTTACGCCGTAGCTCCTCGTCTTTTAACACCGTCGCCGGTTGCGCCATCTCGGGCAATTGTTTATCCAGCGGTGTCGCGGTGATGACGATCGGATCAATTTTCTGTGCCTCGGCAGCTTGCTGCGCGTAAGCATCGTGTAGGGAAGTAGCCAGAAATAAAAATAAAAAAAGCAATAATGTTCGCATGGTTTAATCCAGAAAATTCATAATAATCATATAGTTATATAAACATAGTGGACGCCGAAATATCGACGCGCAACATGCTTAAGTAACCATTACTGATGAGAATTTATTGCGCGGGTGGTGCGCGGGAGTGGAATGCGAATAGGGCTTGCGGGGAAAAAGTGACTTGAACGACAGTGGGGAAATGAAATGCTTGTTGCTGCAACAATAGAGAAATTGAGCTGGACGCAATGCCGTTGCCTAGCTCGGCCAGCGTGAGACATTGCTCGCATAATTTTTTGCCGGCGAGATCGCCGTCTCGCTTCGGCTCGGCCGTTAGCTCAACGCTGTCGTTCGCCTGCAACGCATGAGCGAACAAATGCAGCGCCGCCGCATACTGTGAAAACAGCAGAGAGGCGATGAGGAAAAAAATGCGTAAGAGTTTTTTCACCGGCATAAATTCAGTTTGGCGCAAAAATGACGTTGGTGTCAATCAGCGCTATTTTTTCTTCGCGCGCGGGTGGGCCGAGTCATACACTTTGGCCAGATGCTGAAAATCCAAATGCGTATAGACCTGCGTCGAGGCGATGCTGGCGTGGCCGAGCATTTCCTGCACTGCGCGCAAATCCTGCGACGCTTGCAACATATGCGAAGCGAAGGAATGGCGCAATACGTGCGGATGCATATTGGCTTCGATGCCTTGGATTGCCGCCCATTTTTTCACTTGCAGTTGCACCATGCGCGCGGAAATACGTTTGCCGCTTTTGCCGATGAATAGAGCGGTTTCGTCCGGCTTGATGATGTCTTTACGCTTATGTTCCCAGGCTTTAATCGCTTCGATTGCTTTTGTGCCGACCGGTATCAAACGTGTTTTGTTGCCCTTGCCGGTGACGCGCACTTCGCCGTTATCAATATCTGCAGGATCAAGATTAACCAACTCGGATAAGCGCAAACCGGACGAATAAAACAATTCAAACATGGCGCGGTCGCGCAGGGTAAAAACTCCTTCGCCTTTGATATTCATCATCTGGATCGCGTCGTCTTGCGACAAGGCTGCGGGCAAGGCTTTCGGTGACTTGGGCGCGCGTACGCCAGCAACGGGGTTTTGCGTGACCAGGTGTTGCTTGCCGAGAAAATCAAAAAACCCGCGCCAGCC
>JAYVGF010000128.1:0-7719 GCA_043772415.1 Betaproteobacteria bacterium | reverse complement strand
CAACGGGAGACAAGACGCCGCATTGCGGCTTCTTGCGGTGGAAACTAACATTCGCACTGCGAATGTTATGTTGAAACCAATAGGAGGGATTTAAAATCTCAAGACAACCTAACCCCCAATATAAGACATCTCTACCTTCTGCAGCTTCACTGTGTCAGCAGTGCGTATCTCCGAATAATTATCACTACGCATTCCCCAAACAGAAGCAATCGCGCCGCGTATCGCATCATCACTCGCGCCGGTGCGCAATAGCGCGCGCAAATCATGGCCTTCGGTGGCAAACAAACAAGTATAAATCTGCCCCTCAGTCGATAGCCGCGCGCGGGTGCAATCTTTACAGAACGCTTGCGTCACCGACGAAATCACGCCGATCTCGCCGCTACCGTCTTGGTAGCGCCAGCGCTCGGCCACTTCGCCGGTGTAATTGGCGTCGGCGTTTTCCAGCGGCATGTGTTGGTGAATCATGCTTACGATATCCCTGCTCGGCACCACGTCATCCATGCGCCAGCCATTCGTAGCCCCCACGTCCATGTATTCGATGTAGCGCACGATATGGCCCGTGCCTTTGAAGTGGCGCGCCATATCGACGACGGAATGTTCGTTCAGCCCGCGCTTCACCACCATGTTGATCTTGATCGGCGTGAGACCCACGCGCGCCGCCTCGTCGATGCCTTCCAACACTTTGGCGACGGGGAAATCGACATCGTTCATCGCCTTGAAAACTTTATCGTCGAGCGAATCCAAACTCACTGTCACGCGCTTTAAGCCCGCGTCTTTCAACGCCTGCGCTTTTTTCTTTAGCAGCGAGCCGTTAGTCGTCAGAGTCAAATCCATATTCGGAATGCGCGCCAACATCTCAATCAATTTTTCCAAATGCCGCCGTACCAGCGGTTCGCCGCCAGTCAAACGGATTTTCTCAATTCCGAGAGTTTGAAAAATCCGCGCCAAGCGCTCAATTTCCTCAAACGTCAGCAGCGCCGTTTGCGCCAGAAATTCGTGATTATGATCAAACACTTCTTTCGGCATGCAATACACACAGCGAAAGTTACAACGGTCCGTCACCGAAATACGCAAATCACGCAACGGCCGCCCGCGCGTGTCGGTAATCAAGTGCGCCTCGCCCGCCAAAGGCACAGCCAGCGGCGCAGCATTCTTCAAAACGGGAAGAATGCGTTTGTCGAAAATAGGTATCGTGGTAGCCATAGTGAAATGATAGCGGATTTTAGGTGCTGGCGGGTTAGATTGAGTGTGATGCTTTGCGAGCGCAAAGCGGTCACTTTCTCTTAATTTTTTACCTTGGCTGCAACGGTTTTGCGTTTTACAGATAGGGAGACTCCATCGGCCAAGCCAATAGGGTTCATGGCTGTCGATAAATAGTTTTCCTTGCTCACCACTTTCTTACCGCTTTTCGCCTCCAGTGCCTTGCGTGCATCGCCTGCGATCGTGCCGCCTTCCTTGGCGGCCTTCCGGTTGTCGGGCAAGCCCTGCGCATCTTTGCGCCGTGCGATCTCCGTCGTACCGGCCTCGCCGAGCATGGTGAAAATCAATTCCAAATCCGTCATGTGGTCGCGCAGATTATTGCCGGTTTTCACTTTGCCCAGACCCTTCAGGCGGCTGTGCGCGCCGGGCGTGAGGCCGAAAGTGGCACGTGCGATTTCGGCGGTGAGAATCGCGTACTCCTTGCCTTCCTGCACGCCGCGTTCCTTCCATTCATCGGTCAGCTCTCCGCGTATGGCGATGGAGCGCAGGCGTTTCGATCCATGCTTGCGGATAACCTTTGGTCTGGTATAGCTCGCGGGCGCTGGCCAGTTCGGGGTTTTCAATTTCCTTCACCCGTTCGTAACCCACCTGCGCCAACCAGCGCTTGAAGGGTTCAGCCCGAGGGGAGGGGATGGATTGGATGATGCGGAATAGCCCTTCAGTATTAGCGCAATCCGTCACACGCTGTTTGCCGTCCGGCGCTTCGAGTTTCAACCCGTGACAAAACGTCACGACTTCGCTGCCTTCCGCACTTAGGCGTTGCTTCAGCTTGCGCCAATAAGCGCCAGCATCCGGGCTTTCAGTCAGCACACCGCAAACATCAACTACAGAAAACCACCACTCCTGATTCTGCCAAGTGCGGCGAATAGCTTTTTCCTGAAAAACAACGAGATGACTTTCAGAATTATTAGTTAACGCAGTTTTTTTGTTCATGATGTTTTCCTATTGGCTCTTCATTCAACCTAGACAATACCCACCACGCCATCTACTTGCAAGCCGAATAGCAACCCGTGAATAGGGTAATCGCGTGATCCCTAACACTAACCTTCCCGCGCTGCCTTACTGCCATAAACCCGCTCAAACATCGGCGTCGCCATCAGCGTGGTGACAATCGCCATCATCACCATAATGGCAAACAGCGCCGGTTCGATTATGCCGCGCTGCAGGCCGATGTTGAGCGCGATCAACTCCATCAGCCCGCGCGCGTTCATCAGGATGCCGACTGCCATCGCCTCGCGATGCGTTTCACCGTGTAGCCGCGCCGCGCCGTAACAGGCGACGCCTTTGCCGACTATCGCGGCGATGAGGATTACGCCCGCCAATAGCCACAAGTAGGGCGTATTGACCAAACCGATTTTGGTATTCAACCCAGAGTAAACAAAAAACACCGGCAACAAAAATGCCGTGGTCAGCGGATAAATAATGCGGTGTAATTCGGTAGCAAACTTCCCGCGTGGCATCGCGATGCCCATAATGAACGCGCCGAACACCGCATAAATCTGGATGAAATCGGTAAACCACGCGCCGAGCATCACCAGCATCAACACAAAAATCAACATGCCCTGACTCATCTCGCCTTCCGCTTCGACGATTTTCCCCAGCGGCAACAGCCAGCGTTTGATCAACACCAACGCAACGATGGCAAACAGCACGCCGCCGCCGATGGCATACACGGCAATGGAGAAATCATTCTTCGCGCTGGCCAACACCACCGCGAGAATGCACCACGCCGCCGCGTCATCCATCGAGCCTGCCGCCAGTGCCAACGTACCGAGCGACGTTTTGGATAAACCCTGTTCAAAAATAATCCGCGCCAACATCGGAAAAGCCGTAATCGACATCGCCGCGCCCATAAACAACATCGCCTGCAGGGTCGTCGTTTTAGCGGGGAAAAGGGCAGGATCGTGCGCCAGATAAAACGCCAACAACCCACCCAGCGCAAACGGCGCAAGAATGCCCGCCAACGAAACCGAAGCAGCACTACGCAAACGCGACTTGATCAAATCGACATCAAACTCCACGCCGATCAAAAACATATACAACACCAAACCAACCTGACTCACCGCAAAAATAATCGGCTTCGACTCAGGCGGAAAAAGATACGCACTAAACCCCGGCAACAACCAACCCATGAGCGACGGCCCCATCAGCACACCCGCAATCATCTCGCTCACCACCTGCGATTGGCCGAGTTTTTTGAAAATCATGCCGACGATACGGCACACGCCGAGGATGAAGGCCATTTGCAGGAAAAATAAAACGGAGAGGTCGAAGGGGGTCATGGGTGGTTATAGGAAGCTAATAATATTAAGGCGAAATCAATTGATGGATATTCAAATCTTTCATCTGCCAACGATCAACCTGTTTTGCGAGGGTGCCGTTGGGGTCAATATGTGCAAGGACAATTTTTTCTGCGAGGATGGCAACGGTGTCATTGCGTTCGGAAGCTGATTCTTCTGTGATGCGCTCGGTTTTTGTAATGGGCCCAACAACGGCCAAGTTGCCCAAATTGATTGGCGTTTTCCACTCAGGGGGTAACCTTGAATTTTCGACTGGGCGTGCCAGCATAATCACGGCGGGGCTTTGTGCTTCTAAGAGTATCTTCAACACAGACTGTTCGAGCGGCGAATGAAAGCCACTGATTACGGGAGTTTTAGACCGCGCTTGTTCCAAAGCCCAGTCCAATGCTGCACGAATGGCGATGCCGGGACATTGGCGCGACGCAAAAAATGCCGTCATAGGTAATGCCAATAATGTTTGGTTGCCTAAGCCGATCACGGTTACGCCGTTGAGGGTTTGTTGCCAAGTCAACATGTTAAAAATACCCGTACGGATAATGAAGTTTTAGCTTAATTATTGATAAATAACATAATTTCTTGTTTTTCAATTTCATTATCTAAAGCGATTAGATAAAGAAAATGCAATTTTTATCTATTCTCATGCGCCGAATTATTGTGAGCTAAGTCTGCGCCCGAAGGATTCGGTGGTTTCAGGGTGTAACTGCAAGAATAGCGGCTCCAGATAATGAGTTTTATCGTAACTATTTGAATTAAAACAATTTTTTTGTTTTTTCAGTTTCATTATCCAGACCTAAAGATAATGAGTCTCTGGCCTCAGCCAACAGTTCTGGCTTTGTATAACGCGCGTATTGACGCGACGCCGCTGGTAGGGAAACCAGCACACCCTGCGTCACCCAACTACGCAACTGTTTGGATGCGGCCAATGTGTCCATCTCCGAAATTTCGCGCAATTTGCTATTGGCAATTGGCCCATTGCGGTCAATCCAATCACTTACTTCATCCCAAATGCTGGGGCGCGCCAGATTGAGCAATGTCACTGCTACGCTCTCCACCGCAGTGTCAGTGTTTTGATTATATTGTGGCGGATAGAGCTTTGCTGCCGCCATTTCAGCAAACATCATCTTCACCCCTTCGCCCGCGTCGATGTTGGGCGCTTCAGGAAACTCGCGCAGGTTTTGTACGATGAGAGGGTTGCGTGCCTTACTGCCGGTGCGCGCGATATTGCCTGCTGTGATGTTGCCCGGAAAAGTGCCGGGGCTTTCTACTTCAATTCGGTCATCAAAAATACGCACAAAAATATCGCGGTTAAGCCGATAGTCGCGGTGGATTACGGCATTGACTATCGCTTCTTTGACCACCCGTTCAGGGTACACATGGCGTGTCTTGAATCCGCTGCTGGCTAGGGTCAGCCCCTCTTCCAGTTCACGCAACACGGCTTTCACAGCATCGTCAATCTGCACAATCAATGGGCCGCGTATCGTCAGCGGTGTTTTGCGCAGATTAGGCACCGCGCCCGGCGCGGCAGTCTTGCCGCTATACACCATCAGGCGAATGTCAGCCCGCGAGTCATGGGCAGCGAGTAAACTGCCCGGCTCATCAGCAAACAACAGCACTGCCGCTCGCGTTGGCCGCAGCTCGCCAGCCATTTCATCCGCCAAGCCAATGCGCTGCAATTGTTCGGCCATCGAGCCCGCGCGTAAGCCGCGCGCCGCAACAAAGCTGCGCCATGTTGGCGTATCCAATAAATTCAATTTCACTGGCACCAACTCGCTAGCTGCGCTGCGTACACCGCGTTGGTAGGCCAGTTCAGTAATCTCTGACGCAGACATTTCACGATTGCTGACATCCAGCCGCAACCACGTGCCATCGTCCACAATGGAATGCACTTGATCACTTTTACCTACGCGCACCATCACCACTTCACCGGCTTGTCCGTCGCGCAAAATACAATCGAGCCGGATAAAACGAATGTTGTTTATGGGCGGATTGAATTGGGTACGTGTTTTGCGTTCCAGTTCGTCGGTGGCCTCCGGGTTTTCCTGCACGCCATAAACGCGCTGCATCCCTTTAGCTTTGGCTGGGTCTTCAATGCCCAGCGCAAGCACTCCGCCTTCGGTGTTGGCAAAAGCACAAATGCTTTCAAGCGCCTTTTGCACCATCTTGCCGGAAACACGCTTGACATCAAACGTGCGGCTCTCGGAAATAGATAGCAGACGCTCAAGCAATATCACGGCAGGGGAAGAGTCAGATTTGGTCATATAAAAAAACAGATAATGGGTCGATAAATATTCAAGCAAGCGCCTCCGCAATTTCCCTAAAGCTGTTCAACCCCGCCTCAAGGTTTTCGATAATTTCTCCTGCCAAAATATCCGGCTCCGGCAGATTGTCGAGATCTGCTAGGCTTTTATCTTTGAGCCAAAAAATATCCAGGCTGGTTTTGTCGCGCGCGATGATTTGCTCGTAACTGAATTTACGCCAGCGGCCTTCGGGGTTGCTCTGTTCGTTCCAAAGCTCTTTGCGCTTATGCCGGTTGAGCGGGTTATAGCAGGCAATGAATTCCTGCAGATCTTCGAAGCGCAGCGATTTCTTTTTCAGCGTGTGATGAATATTCGTACGGTAATCGTAAATCCAGACGTCTTTTGTCCACGGCTCTTTGCTGGCTGCGTGGTTATCGAAAAACAATACATTTGCCTTCACGCCGTTGGCGTAAAAGATACCAGTGGGCAGGCGCAAAATGGTATGTAAATCTGTATTCTCCAACAATTTTTTGCGCACAGTTTCACCTGCGCCGCCTTCAAACAACACGTTGTCCGGCACCACTACCGCCGCGCGTCCCGTGGTTTTTAACATGGTGCGTATGTGTTGCACAAAGTTAAGCTGCTTGTTTGAAGTGGTGGCCCAGAAATCTTGTCGGTTGTAAGTCAGGTCGTCTTTTTCCTGCTCGCCTTCATCGTTGGTGAAGCTCATCGAACTTTTTTTGCCGAAGGGCGGATTCGCCAGCACATAGTCAAAGCGTTGGCCGGAGTCGGCGACAAGCGCGTCGTTGGGCGAAATCATGCTGTCGCCATCAATCTCGCCGATGTTATGCAAAAACATATTCATCAAGGCGAGGCGGCGTGTGCCCGCTACGATCTCATTGCCGAAAAACGTTTCTAGTTTGAGAAACTCTTTTTGCTTTTTGTCCATCTCGTGCGCGGCGATCAGAAAATCATAAGCCGCCAGAAAAAATCCGCCCGTGCCGCAAGCCGGATCGGCGATGGTTTTATTAGGCTCAGGCCGCACGCACTCCACCATCGCGCGTATCAGCGCGCGCGGTGTGAAATATTGCCCCGCGCCAGACTTGGTGTCTTCCGCATTACGTTCGAGCAAACCCTCGTAGATGTCGCCCTTTACATCGGCGCCCATCGTTACCCAATCGGTTTCGTTAATCATATCGATCAAGCGAAACAACTTGGCCGGGTCTTGAATTTTATTTTGCGCCTTGGTGAAAATCTGCCCCAACATTCCCGGCTTGTGGGCGAGCTCGCGTAGCAGGGTGACGTAATGCACCTCAAGTTCCACGCCGCGTTTGGCTTTCAGGCTTTGCCAGTCATATTGTTTCGGAATGCCCACATTGCGGTTGTAAGGTGGCTGGCCGTATTCATCCGCCATTTTCAGGAAGATCAAATAAGTCAGTTGTTCCAAATAATCGCCATAGCCCACGCCATCATCACGCAGCGTATTGCAAAAACTCCAGACTTTAGAAACGATGGATGCAGTGTTCATGCTAAACCTCAAATTAATTTTTGAATTCGCCTTAATGCGGAATTCGTTATTCCCACGTAAGCGGAAACCCCACTCAATTCATTCGTCATTCCCGCGCAGGCGGGAATCCAGCCCAAAAATAATACTAAGCGCTCTTATCATAAGTATTTGATTTAATTTAACTTTTTCTTATCCACATAACGCCCTCTACCGACGGGTATCAGCTTATTACTGCGCATCCACTCCAGCGCACTAAAAAATCGCGCTACATCAATATCGAGTTTTGCTTCGTGCCAATTGTCTCGCGCTTCAAATACAATTTCTTTGTCGGTGGGTGATAGGCCTAACAACAAAAGATTATTCCAGGCAGCAAAAAGGGTCGCCACAATTTCTGTCTGCGTCGTGTCCATAGGCA
>JAYVGF010000127.1:0-10026 GCA_043772415.1 Betaproteobacteria bacterium | reverse complement strand
CCCGTCGCGCAGATGGCAGGGCGGTAGTAAGGTCTTCGTTAAGGGAATATCTTATGAGCGAAGCCATGTATCACCTAGGAGTTCCTACCACCAGGGCATTGAGTCTTGTTGGTACCGGCGATGATGTGATGCGGGACATGTTTTATGATGGGCATGCCGACTATGAACCCGGCGCAATCGTAATGAGGGTAGCGCCAAGTTTTTTACGCTTTGGTAATTTTGAAATGCTTGCGGCAAGAGACGAAGTGGAAAATCTAACCAAACTCGTTAAATGGACAATTGAAAAATTTTATCCGCATATTGCGGGTAAAGATAAAATTATCCGCTGGTTTAAAGAGGTGGTCGCACGAACAGCTACTTTAATGGTTGAATGGTCAAGAGTGGGCTTTGTGCATGGCGTGATGAATACCGATAACATGTCTGTCCTCGGACTTACCATCGACTATGGCCCGTATTCCTTTGTTGACGAGTACGATCCTGATTTCACCCCTAACACCACTGATTTACCTGGAAAGCGATACGCTTTTGGCCGGCAGGCATCCGTTGCCAAATGGAACCTCGGATGTCTCGGAGGGGCCATAGCGCCTTTGTTTGCGAATACCGATGAACTGGTAGCGGCACTGGATGAGTATGATGAAATTTACTTAAAAAAGTTTTATACAATGATGGGGAATAAATTAGGATTGGATAAAGTGCGTGTCCCTGATGTTGATCTTATAAAGGATTTTGAAAAAATGCTTTCTACTTTAAAACCGGATATGACAATTTTTTACCGGCGTCTCATGGAGATCCCTTCTTCCGTCGAAAACGTAGAAGAAGTTATTAGTCATTTTACCGATAGTTTTTATACAGCACCTGATGCATTCAAAGCGGAAAGTCTTTTTCACCTTATGGATTCTTACCAGCTAAGATTAAAAGCGAACACTGGTTCCCGTGAGGAGTCATTGATGATGATGAAAGCAGCCAATCCTTATTTCATTCCAAGGAATTATTTGTTGCACCAGGCAATTGAAGCATTAGGTAATGGTGATAATGACTTATTTATAAAATTACAGCAGGCGATCAAAGAACCCTGTTCAGATAAGTATGCAGAATTTTTTGCAAAGCGGCCCAACTGGGCAAATGCGAAAGCCGGATGTTCAATGTTGTCCTGCAGTTCGTAAGTTCTATAATCACAAATTTGCCACTTAATTTAGTGCATTTTCAAAAGTTATTTTATTCGAAACATAACGCCCACGTTATTCTATGGCTGATAGCTGATAGCTGACGGCTGGTAGCCCATTATTTCTTACTTTGCACCGCATTAAATCTTCCTTATGTCTCAAGATCTGTTTCAGTCACCGGATTATTATTTACTGGATGACTTATTTACCAACGAACAAAAGCTGATTCGTGACACCGTTAGATCTTATGTTAAAAAAGAAATCTCTCCTATTATAGAAGACTATGCCCAGCGGGCCGAATTTCCTCACAAGATAGTAAAGCAGCTCGGAGAACTTGGTTGTTTTGGTCCGACTATTCCGGTTGAATATGGAGGAGGAGGATTAGACTATATCTCTTATGGACTGATGATGCAGGAACTGGAAAGAGGAGACAGTGGTGTGCGAAGTACCGCGTCGGTACAAGGTTCCCTGGTGATGTTCCCTATCTACGAATTTGGTACGGAAGAACAAAGAAAGAAATACCTGCCGAGGCTGGCAAGCGGAGAATGGCTGGGTTGTTTTGGACTTACCGAACCCGACCATGGAAGCAATCCTTCCGGCATGTTAACAAACATAAAAGATGCGGGTGATCATTACATTTTAAACGGCAGTAAGATGTGGATCAGCAATGCTCCCTATGCACAAATAGCAGTGGTATGGGCGAAAGATGAACATGGGGATATCAGAGGATTGATCGTTGAAAGAGGTATGGAAGGTTTCAGCACACCTAAGACGCAGGGTAAATGGAGCTTGCGTGCTTCGGCAACCGGTGAGCTGGTTTTTGACCGCGTAAAAGTTCCTAAAGAAAATATTTTTCCAACGGTAAAAGGATTAAAAGGTCCGTTAAGCTGTCTTAGCAAAGCACGGTATGGAATAGCCTGGGGATCCGTTGTCTCACCACGCATTACGAAACGCGTGAAGACATCGAACAAAATACCTGGGACATGGCGATCGATTGGCTGGCAGCCGGGCTTGATCCCGCGCAATGCACCATGTTTATTCAAAGCCGCGTGCCGGAGCATGCCGAATTACATTTACTCTTGTCGATGATTACGCCGCTCGGTTGGCTTGAGCGCGTGCCGACCTACAAAGAGCAAATGGAAAAATTATCCGAGCGCGACTTAACGACATATGGATTTTTAGGCTACCCACTTTTGCAAAGCGCAGACATATTAATTTATCGCGCCAGTCGCGTGCCGGTCGGCGACGACCAAGTCCCTCATATAGAATTCACGCGCGAAATCGCGCGGCGCTTTAATCATTTGTATGGGCGCGAAGTTGGTTTCGAAGAAAAATCAGCCGACGCCGTGAAAAAAATGGGATCTAAAAAGTCTAAATTATACAATGACTTACGTACACGTTATCAACAGCAAGGCGACGATGAAGCGCTCGAAGCGGCGAAGGCTTTGCTTAACGAACAACAAAATTTAAGCGTCGGCGATCGTGAGAGACTATTCGGCTTTCTCGAAGGCACCGGCAAAATGATTTTGAACGAACCGCAATCCATGCTCACGCAAGCCTCGCGCATGCCCGGCCTCGACGGACAAAAAATGTCCAAGTCGTATAACAACACCATCACCTTGCGCGAAGACGCCGATAGCGTCACCAAAAAAGTCCGCACCATGCCCACCGACCCCGCGCGTGTGCGCCGCACCGACGCGGGCGACCCGGATAAGTGTCCGGTGTGGCAACTGCATCAAGTGTATTCCACCGACGCAATAAAAGACTGGGTGCAAAAAGGTTGCAAGAGCGCCAGTATCGGTTGCCTCGAATGCAAGCAACCGGTCATCGATGCCATATTGGTCGAGCAAGAACCGATGCGCGAACGCGCACAGCAATACCTCGACGACCCGACGCTGGTGCGCAACATCATCGCCGACGGCTGCGAAAAAGCGCGCAAGCTGGCGCAGGATACGATGCGTGATGTGAGAGAAGCGATGGGATTGAATTACGGTTGAGGTGATGTGGCCACAAATTGAGACCACCTAATTCGTAGGGCGGATTAGCGCAGCGTAATCCGCCTCATGTATAGCTAATCCGTAAAAATGTCGATTCGGCCGTAAGCAGAAATCATGTTTATTTGGAAAGCGGCTGAGCGTATCGGCCCAACCTAGTGAAAAGAATATCTGTAAAATATAATTAGCTGAAACTTCCATGATCGCAGTTCTTGATTCCTATCTACTGAATATTGAAGCGCGTCCGCAGCTGAAAGGGTTGCTTCGTTTTGTAACCGAATTCATCTACTTCGGCATCAAGGAAGCACGCGCCTGTTTATTTGCACTGTTATTTTTTCTGTTTGTGTTTATGGTTCCGCGCGAAGGTATATTTGTCATCCCGCGCTATGACCTGTTATTAATTATCGCCTTGATTATTCAAATTTGGATGGTTTGGGCCAAGCTCGAAACCAAGGATGAATTAAAAGCTGTATGCTTATTTCACATTGTAGGCTTCGCGCTCGAAGCCTATAAAACTTCAAGCGGGATTAAATCCTGGAGTTATCCTGACTTCGCTTATACAAAAGTTCTCGGGGTGCCTTTGTTTTCCGGATTTATGTACGCGGCAGTCGGTAGCTATATCACCCAAGCCTGGCGCTTATTTGATTTGCGCATTCAACATCATCCACCTTACTGGATGGCCGGGTTCATCGCCGTGCTGATTTATGCCAATTTTTTCACTCACCATTTTATTGGCGATTATCGTTGGTATCTGGCAGCTTGCGCGCTTGGTTTGTATGCTCGTAGCTCTGTCATCTTCCGCCCATTGGATATTGATCGGAAAATGCCGCTACTACTTGCGTTCATATTGATCGGATTTTTTATTTGGTTGGCTGAAAATATCAGCACATTTTTCGGCGTATGGAAATATCCCAATCAAATGGGCGCTTGGGCTTTAGTGCATGTTAGCAAGTGGAGCTCATGGGCGTTGTTAGTCATCATGACGTTTACCATTGTGGCCAATCTTAAACACATCAAGCAGCGTATTCATGTTCCCGATTAAAACTTACGCCGGAGCGTAAAAAATGAACCCAACACAAAAAATAGTCCTCATCACAGGCGGTGGCACCGGCATCGGTAAACAAGCAGCACTCGCGCTCGCGCGGGAAGGTTTTGTCACCATCGTCACCGGGCGGCGGCTTGAACCTTTGGAGCACACGGTGAAAGAAATCATTGCGGAAGGCGGCAAAGCGCAGGCCATCACCGCTGATGTGAGCGATCCGGTTTCCGTTGCCACTTTGTTTAAAAAAATCAGCGATCATTACGGCAGGCTGGATGTATTATTCAACAACGCCGGTATTTTCCCGCAGGGAAAATCGATAGAAGATATTGATTTCAATGATTGGAAAAAAGCCGTGGACATTAATCTCAACGGCGTATTTTTATGCACGCAGGCGGCGTTCCGCATGATGAAGGACCAGATTCCGCGCGGTGGCCGCATTATCAACAACGGCTCGATCGCCGCGCATAGCCCGCGCCCGAATTCGGCGGCGTATGCGACCACAAAACACGCGGTGACCGGCCTGACCAAAGCCACCTCGCTCGACGGCCGCAAATACGATATCGCCTGCGGGCAAATCGACATCGGCAACGCCGCCACCGACATGACCAAAAATATGTCGGTCGGCGCGTTGCAGGCAAATGGCGAAATCGCCATCGAGCCGACCATGGATACGGCGCTTGCCGCAAAAGCAGTGGTGTATATGGCCAGTCTGCCGCTTGAAGCCAACGTGCAATTCATGACGGTGATGGCGACCAAAATGCCGTTGATTGGGCGGGGTTAGAATATAACCCATCCCCACCCTAACCTTCCTCTTGAAAGGGACGGGGCGAAGGGAAAGCAGCGCTGGGTTGACGTCAACCTAACTCACTTTAGCCCATCCTTGAAGTGGCGGGGAAGTTCTCGGGTGAAATGCTCGTCCCGGCAGGTTGTGCTATATTTTCCCTGATTAATTGATGGCGATAAAAAAATATGTCCGCACTTACATTGGTAATAGGCAACAAAAATTATTCCTCCTGGTCGATGCGGCCATGGATACTGATGAAAGCCACCAGTATTCATTTCGAGGAGCTCATGATCCCGCTAAAGCGCGAATCGGGCGAGAGCCGCGAACGCATTCTGCCTTATTCGCCGACGGGCAAAGTGCCGGCGCTGATCGATGGACAGGCTAAGGTGTGGGAGTCGTTGGCAATCTGCGAATATCTGGCGGAAAAATTTCCCGAAAAAGAATTGTGGCCGGAAGACCCGGTTGCGCGTGCGTTGGCGCGTAGCGTGTCCACCGAAATGCATTCAGGCTTCGGTAATTTGCGTAGCCATATGCCGATGGATTGCCGCTCGCGTTTTCCCAAACAGGAAATCCCCGCTTTGGTGGAAGCGGACATCGCGCGGGTGCTGGATATCTGGAATGACTGCCGCACGCGTTACGGACAAGGCGGCGATTTCCTGTTCGGCGAATTTTCCATAGTCGATGCGATGTATGCGCCGGTGACGCGGCGATTTATTTCCTATCATGTTCCTTTGCCTGAGTCGGCAAAACGTTATGTCGATACAATGGACGCGTTGCCTGCCATGCGTTCCTGGCTGGTGGCCGCCGCCAAAGAGCCCGATTTCGCGTGATGGAAATAGTGCGTGACCGATAAAAAAAACTTACCCCCGCTGCAAGTCTATGAAGTCGGTGGCGCAGTGCGTGACGCGCTGCTTGGCTTGGCTGTGCAAGACCACGACTATGTCGTAGTCGGCAGTAGCGTTGAAGAAATGATAGAGCGCGGCTTTCGTCCCGTTGGCAAAGACTTCCCGGTTTTTCTGCATCCCGACACACATCAGGAATACGCCCTCGCGCGCACCGAGCGCAAGACCGCGCGCGGCTATAAGGGCTTTCAGGTTTATGCTGCGCCGGATGTGACGCTGGAGCAAGATCTGGCGCGGCGCGATCTCACAATTAATGCGATGGCGCGCAGTGAATCGGGCGAATTGATCGATCCCTACGACGGCGCGCAGGATTTACGGGCGGGCATTTTGCGCCACGTGAGCGAAGCATTCGGCGAAGACCCAGTGCGCATTTTGCGCGTGGCGCGTTTCGCCGCGCGCTTCGGTTTTGTCGTCGCGCCGGAAACTCTGCAACTCATGCGCGACATGAGTGACAGCGGTGAAGTCGATGCGCTGGTGCCGGAGCGCGTCTGGCAGGAATTGTCGCGCGGTTTGATGGAAAAAAAACCGTCGCGCATGTTCGACGTGTTGCGCGATTGCGGCGCACTGAAAAAAATTCTGCCGGAAGTGGATCGATTGTTCGGCGTACCGCAACCGGCGCAACATCATCCTGAAATCGATACCGGCAGGCATGTGATGATGGTGGTCGATTACGCCGCTGCGCAAAATTATTCGCTCGAAGTGCGCTTCGCCGCATTGACACATGACTTGGGCAAGGGCGTCACGCCGCCAGCGGAATGGCCCAAACACCACGGCCACGAAGCCAAGAGCGTCGATCTGGTCAAACAAGTATGCGTAAGAATAAAAGTGCCGAGCGATGCCCGTGATTTAGCTTTACTCGCGGCACGCTATCACGGCGATATCCATCGTGCGCAACAATTACGCGCGGATACGGTGCTGCGTTTATTCCGCTCGGCTGATGCATTTCGACGGCCCGAGCGTTTCGCCGAATTATTACGCGCTTGCGAATCTGATGCGCGTGGACGCTTGGGTTTGCAGGAGCAAGCGTATCCCCAATCTCATTATCTTGCGCAAATGTTGGTGGCCGCACAAGCGATTGATGCCGGCGGCATCGCGGCGGCATGTAGCGACCCGCAGCAGATTGAAGCAAAGGTGGACGAGGCTAAAACCAAGGCGATTGCGGACGCGATAAAGGATTACAAACACGAAGGGTAATTTTTCCCATGTTTTGGTTTTCCCTGTCGGGAGAATGCTTTACACTGTGGCTTCTCTGATCAGCACCCACAAAGCCTAATTACTGTAACTATATGATTAATAAAGACAAAATAAAGCCATCTATGGATGGCGCTTCCGAGATTGAGAAGCAATATCCGCATCTTGCCAAGCAATTATGCGACTATTGGGGCGATGAAGTGTTTGAAAATTTCGCCAACAAGCTGATTATCGACGAGCGCGGCGACCGTCAGGGTTTGCCGCGTGAAGTAATAGAAGAGCTATTGTTTTTGTATCAACTGCATTTGAAAAACACCAATTTCGATCCGAATAAAGTTTCTATCGTACGCACTAGCGGTTACCTGAACCCCTACGATATCGATAACAAATAAATTTACCGTAATAACGCCAATAAAAAATGCGCACCTCGGTGTGCATTTTTTTTGTTCAGGTAAAGTTACAAACGCTCATTATATTTTTTGTAATGTTCCTGCTTGGCGCCCTTGATCCAATTGTCGCGCTTGATGCGACCATGGAAATTCACCTGTAGCGTATCAATGCGCTCAATGTCTGCGGCGTTCCAACTGGCAATTTGCTTAAAGTGATAAATGCCCATCTTGTTCAGCGTTTTTTCCAGCACCGGACCGATCCCGAAAATTAATTTCAAATCGTCTTTCTCTCCTTGTGTGGGAGCGGCGGTTTTACGCGGCGGCGTCGCCTCGCCTATTTTTTCTGTTTTCGCTGCCGGAGTGTTGGCTAGCTTCGGCGCAGGCGCGGCGCTAGCGCGTTGCGTGTGCGCCTGGGTCAACAAGGTTTCCAGCTCGCGTATTCGCCCGTCGCGCTGCACAAGTTGCGTTCGCCAAGCGTCGTCAGTATTGACGGCGGCTGGCCGCTGACGCAGGCGCGCAATTTCTTCATCCTTGGCGCGCGTGATCGACTGATGCCGCGTATCCACATCGCGCAATCTGGCGTTGAACTCATTTACTTGGGTGCGCAAGGTATCCATCTCGGCCAAGCGCGGACGCAGGCGATTCAATTCCTCATCTTTGATGCGGACAGCCGCTTGCAAGCGTGCGTCGGCATCGCGTAATTTGGTATTGGCTTCGTTCATCTGTACGCGCAAGCTATCGATTTCAGCCAGGTGCGGGCGCAGACGATTGAGTTCTTCATCGCGCTGGGTCAGTTGATTGCGCAAGGGTTCATACTCGCTTAACTGCACGGCGAGCTTGGTTGCTTCCGCTTCACGCATCGCGAGCCGCTGTTTGTAAGGACCCATTTCACTTTCCATGCGCGATACCGCTTCATTTTTAGCTTGCATAGCCGCGTGGCTTTCGCCGAGCGAAGTACGCAGTTTTTTAACCTCGGCGTCCAGAGAACCTTGCGTACTATTGGTTGTAGCCAGACTGGATTCAAGGGATTTTATTTTGTTATCGCGCTCGGACATTTGCCGACGCAAGTTTTCCAATTCGCTTTCTTTGCCCTCCGCTTTTTGCGCTACGGATTGCGCTTCAGCCAATTGGCCGCGCAGCGTTTTGGCTTCGGCTTCAAAGTTGGCATGCGAGCTGCCCTTGCTGGCGAGATCGCTGGTCAGCAACATGATTTTGCTGGCCTGTGCGCTGAGATTGGTTTCATGCGATTGAACGGTTTGCTTCATCGCGGTGAGTTGTTGTGTTGCTGCCTGATGTTCTTCCCTGGTTTTTTTGCTTTCGTTACGCGCGGCTTGCAGTTCTTGATCGCGCGCGGTCAGCTTGCTATTCAAGTCGGCGATCTGCTGTTGAATAGTATTGCGTTCGTCCTGGGCTTTTTTACTTTCGTTGCGCGCGGCTTGCAGGTCTTGATCGCGCGCGGTCAGTTTGCTATTCAAATCGGCGATCTGCGGTTGAATAGTATTGCGTTCGTCCTGGGCTTTTTTACTTTCGTTGCGGGCAGATTGGAGTTCCTGTTCTTTGGCCGCCAGTTTGGCATTCAGGTCGGCCACTTGTGGCCGCAGTTCTTCCGCTTCTTTCAGTTTGGCTGCGGCGTTAGCGGCGTCGGTTTTAGCCGTGGCGTGGTCGCGGCGCAGACTTTCCAATTCAGCCGACAGGTTTTTCGCTTCCTCCATTTTCGCGTTTTGCCCCGCTTGCGCATCGCCCAATTGTTTGCCCAAATTTGCGGCGTCGGATTCTGTCCCGCTAAAACGCGCCGTCAACGATTTGTGCTCCGCTGCGAGACTGCTATAACGCGGCAGCAAGGATTTATGTTCGGATTCCAGGGACTGTAGTTTGGCGGTATGCACATCACGTTCGCCATGGGCTTCGGCGAGTTGCGAGCGCAGGCCGGAAATATCATTTTCCAGCGCGGCGAAAGCGCTGGCCTTGGCTGCAAGTTCACCAGTCAAGCTGGTGACTTTGGATTGATGATCGCCGGAGGTATTTTGTAAAGCTTTGACTTTGTCCGATTGCGATGCCAAGTCTTTTCTGACAACTTCCAGTTCGGAAAGATGGCTGGTAATTTCGCCGCGTGCTTTAGCCGAATCCTGTTCATAATTGCGCTGTCTCGTCTGCCATTCCTGCTCGAACGCGTTGAATTGATTGCCGCCGGCAATCGCTTTTATCAACCAGCCGACCAGTGCACCGAGCAAAGCGGCTATGACCAAACACATCCACATACTACTAATTATTGTTCCCATCAAGCAGGCCTCCGGTTTACTGTTTTACGGAAAATTCAATACGACGATTTTTTTTCTGCCCTGGCGTGGTGCTGTTATCGGCGATGGGGCGCGAAGCACCGTAGCCGACGGGCTTGAGTCGATTACTGTCGATGCCCTTGGCGACCAGATAATCGCGCACGGCGTCGGCGCGCGCCTGGCTGAGTTCCTGATTCAACACCGGTTGCCCGCGCGAGTCGGTGTGCCCGGCAATTTCAATTTCACCTTGTTTAGATTCGCGAATGATGGGCAAGGCTTCGTCCA
>JAYVGF010000126.1:0-1547 GCA_043772415.1 Betaproteobacteria bacterium | reverse complement strand
AGCGGTGAGTTTGGCCGCGCTGATCAGTTGGCAATTAGCCTGGATCGGTTATGAAACTCAATCGCCGCAACAATCGACTTATGACATCGCCGAAAAAATCCGCCCGCATCTCAAGCCGGATACGCCGATTTATAACGTCGGCACCTATGATCAAGCGCTGCCATTTTATTTACAGCGTACCGTGACCCTGGTGGATTACCAGGACGAACTCGCGCTCGGCATCAAACAGGAGCCGCATAAATGGATACCCACTGTGAATGAATTTATCGGTAAATGGTTGCAAAACGAAAGTGCTATCGCCTTGATGCCGACCCGGGTTTATCAAGCGTTGCAAAAAGAACACTTACTGATGCAAGTGATAGCCGACGATGGCCGCCGTGTTATTATTAAAAAGCCATGAATATACTCAGCTTTTCACTCATTTTACTTGGTGTGTTGTTGAATGCCTGCGCGCAGTTATTGCTCAAAGCCGGCACCAACAGCATCGGCCATTTTGCGTTTAATCGCGACAATATTATTCCCGTCGGTTGGCAGCTCGCCACCGAACCGCACATCGTCGGCGGCCTGACCTGCTATGTCATCAGCGTAGTGGTGTGGATCATGGCCTTATCGCGCGTCGAGGTGAGCATCGCTTACCCCATGCTGTCCATCGGTTATGTCGTCAATGCGATTGCGGCATGGTATTTGTTCGGCGAAGCCTTATCCATTTCGCGTTTAGTCGGTATCGGTATTATCATAGTCGGCGTGTATATCGTCGCGCGCTCATAAAATGATCTCACCCATCGCCTCCATCATTATCCCGGTTTATAACGAACAAGACGTCCTTCAATCGCTGTTCGACCGCCTCTACCCTGCCCTCGATAAACTCGACATCGCTTATGAAATTATTTTCATCAACGACGGCAGCAAAGACAAATCCGCCGCCATGTTGCGCGAACAATTTCAGAAACGCCCCGATGTGACGCGCGTCATTTTATTCAACGGCAATTTCGGCCAGCACATGGCCATCATGGCCGGCTTTGAACAAGCGCGCGGGCAGCGCGTCGTCACGCTCGATGCTGATTTGCAAAATCCCCCGGAAGAAATCGGCAATCTACTGGCGAAAATGGATGAAGGCTACGATTACGTCGGCAGTATCCGCAAGCTGCGCCAAGATTCCGCCTGGCGGCGTTATGCCTCGCGCGCCATGAACCGCTTGCGCGAGCGCATTACCAAAATCAAAATGACCGACCAGGGTTGCATGTTACGCGCGTATGACCGGCCGATCATCGATGCCATCAACAGCACCCGCGAGATGAATACCTATATTCCCGCACTGGCCTATTCGTTCGCCGCGCGCCCCACAGAAATTTTCGTCGAGCATGAAGAGCGTTCAGCAGGTGAATCGAAATATTCGCTCTATAGTTTGATCCGGCTCAATTTTGATTTGGTCACCGGCTTTTCCATCGTGCCGCTGCAAATGTTTTCCCTGATCGGTATTGCCTTGTCGATTTTTTCCGCCGGTTTTGTGGTCTATCTCGCCATACGCCGTTTGCTCGTAGGACCGG
>JAYVGF010000125.1:0-1946 GCA_043772415.1 Betaproteobacteria bacterium | reverse complement strand
TATCCTGCGCGCCGGCATCGAAGCTGCCCATGAACGGAATCTGCGAGTGACAGTCCATACAGTACAGCAGGATGCCGCTATTGAAGCAATCGAGGCGGGTGCGGACGGGTTGGAGCATGGAGTTACAGTCGAACCGATCACTGACAAAGCGCTGATCAATATGATGGTTGAGCGCAAGGCGACCTATGCCTCAACGCTATGGATTCACGATACTGTCCATCCGCATACGCGACCTAATACCAAACTGATGGCCGATGCAGGCGTAACGATGGTGCTGGGGAGCGACAGTTTCTGCGGACGCGGTCAATTTGGCCAAAATACGCTGGAAGAGGCTGAGTTGATGGAGGCATCCGGTCTCAAGCCGTGCGACGTTCTGGTCGCGGCAACCAGCAAAGCCGCTTGGCATCTAGGGCGTTCAGACATGGGGTTGGTTGCACGAGGAAAACGCGCTGATTTGATCCTTTTGAACGACGATCCTACTAAATCGGTTAGAAACCTTCGCGCGCTTTCAATGACCATCCTGGACGGCGAGATTGTGGTTGATAAACGTTAACCGCCATAATGTCGGTGCCCCGAAACTCCGCCGCATATTTTGTGATTTTGATAGATTGGAATGCCAGATGGACACAGACGACATAATGTTGGAGCGGATCTTTTTTGGCGCACGCTCTCAAAACGGCTGGAGTACTGAATCCGTGGGGAACGAGGCGCTGCGAGCAGCGTATGACATCGCCAAATGGGGACCGACCTCCATGAATACGCAGCCAATGCGGCTGGTATTCTTGCGTTCGGCCGAGGCGAAAGCAAGGCTAAAACCCGCCCTTGCACCGAGCAATGTTGAAAAGGTAATGTCCGCACCGGTGGTAGCAATCATCGCACATGACACACAATTCTACACGCGGTTGCCAAAAACCTTTCCGCACAATCCAGCGGCGGAGAGCCTGTTCGCGAGCAATCCAGCATTGAGCGTTCCAACCGCTTTTCGAAACGGGTCGCTTCAGGGCGCTTATTTCATGCTGGCGCTACGCGCAGTCGGTTTAGATGTAGGGCCGATGTCGGGCTTCGATCCAGCAATGGTGGATTCCGAATTCTTCTCCCAATCTCATTGGCGCTCAAACTTCCTCTGTGGCATTGGTCGTGGTGACCCCGCTAAGGTCTTTGAACGCCTGCCACGCCTCACTTTCGATGAGATCACACAAACTTTCTGAGCATGGAAATGCTCGCGAGGGGCGCTGCAACTGTTACTAATTTTTACGCTCCCGCAAATGCCGGGACATTAATGGAAGGGATATAATGATCATCTCGCTCAGTGCATTGCTCGACCATTCCGCCTCCTTCATGGTAGTTCCGGCCCAGCCGAGGCTCATTGAGTCCTCAGGCCGCGGAGCTGCGAAATATGGCGCTGCTCAGCATTACATTCACTACGCCTTCGCGACCCTGTAAATGCTTAAATCCAAACGCGCGCGCCGATGGGCTGTCTTCGCGGGGATCGTCATCCTGGTGGCGACGATTGCCGTAACGCGAATCGGGTCCCGACTCGCGATGATGCCTGACCCGAACACCCCTCTAACCGTGATGCCGGTGAAGGACGGTATCTATTGGCTGCGGGGGGGTGTTTCCAACACCGGATTCATTGTCGGAAAGACGAGCGTCACTGCGATCGACGCGCAGATGTTCCCGGACACCGCCCGCAACGCCCTTCGAGCGATCGCCAGCGTCACCCCGAAGCCGGTGCGTAGCGTGATTATTACACACAGCGATCCCGATCACGTCAACGGGTTGACCGCCTATCCAGCAGTTACGGACACGATTGCGCAGGTCAATGCGCGCCGTGATATCCTCGAAGCGTTGCACAGCTGGCGGCCAAGTTTCACTAAACCCCCGAGCGGGCTGAAGCACTACTTGCCAATCCGCGTAGTGCAGACGCGCGCTGATTTGGACATTGA
>JAYVGF010000124.1:0-2138 GCA_043772415.1 Betaproteobacteria bacterium | reverse complement strand
TGAGGGTATTCATGTCGGTGATCAAGTGTCAATCATGGCGTCTGATTACGGGCAAGATTCAACGACGGGCGAGTTAGTGCTGGCGCGTTTGGATGAATTCGCGGTTCGTCGCACCGACCCTCGCGCCGGAACCGTCGTCGTGCATTTCCCGCGTAGCGGATTTCAAATTACCAAAAGCGAAAGCTGATTGGATACGCCTTTGCCCATCGTTTATCAGCCGATTAAAACTTCCCGTTCAGATTTTATTACGGTGCGCGGCTTGCGTTATCACGTCCACTTGTGGGGCGATATCTCCAAGCCGAAATTATTTTTATTTCACGGCTGGATGGATGTCGGCGCATCATTTCAATTTCTGGTCGATGCGTTCAAGCGTGATTGGCATGTCATCGCGCCGGATTGGCGCGGCTTTGGTTTAAGTGAATGGCCGCACGATGGCTATTACTTCCCCGATTACATCGGCGATATGGATACGATACTCGATCACTATTCGTCGAACGAGCCGGTGAATTTGATAGGCCACAGCATGGGCGGCAACGTCGCGGGTTTGTATGCAGGGGCGCGGCCGGAAAAAATAAAAAAGCTTATTGCACTGGAAGGCTTCGGTTTGCCGCGTACTGCGCCAGAAAAAGCGCCGAGCCGTTACGCAAAATGGCTGGACGAATTGCGTGAGAAGCCTGGCTTCAGACCGTATAAAAATTTCACCGAAGTCGCGCAGCGCCTGCAAAAAACCAATCCACGTCTGCCCGACGACAAGGCCGCATTTCTGGCAGAACATTGGTCGCATGCGTTACCGAACGGCGATGTCGTATTGAACAGCGACCCGCGCCACAAAACCAGCAATCCGGTTTTATATCGCATCGAAGAAGCCTTTGCCTGCTGGAGCGCCATCACCGCGCCGACTTTGTGGGTGATCGCCGATCAAACTGATTTGATAGATAAGTGGATCAAGGAAGACCCCGCAACTTTTAATCTACGCAAAAAACCCTTTAAGCAATATTCCGAAGCTATAGTCAAAAATGCCGGACACATGTTGCATCACGACCAGCCGCAAGCATTGGCTGAGATTATCGAACCATTCCTGGATACATAAATGAAAAATCTTAAAGCTAAAGTTGCCGTCATCACCGGGGGCGCGAGCGGGCTAGGGCGCGCTATCGCGGATGTGTGCGCGCGCGAAGGCATGAAAATAGTCATCGCCGACATTGAAGACCAAGCCTTGCACCAGACTTCTTCTGACCTGCAGCAGATGGGCGCGCAAGTATTATCGGTGAAATGCGACGTATCCAAAACCGCCGACGTGCAACGCCTCGCCGACAAGACTTACGAAACTTTCGGCGCATGCCATTTGTTGTTCAACAACGCCGGTGTGGCGGGCGGCAAGCGCGCATGGGAAACCACCGAGAGCGATTGGCAATGGGAATTGGGCGTCAATTTATGGGGCGTGATTCACGGCATCCGCATCTTCGTGCCGCGCATGTTGGCGCAAGGCGATGAGTGTTACGTCATCAATACCGCATCTGTGGCCGGGCTGCTCACACCCACCATGTCGGCTTCGTATAATGTGTCCAAGCACGGCGTCGTTGCGCTGACGGAAACTTTGTATCACGACCTGAATGAAGTCGGCGCAAAAATCCATGCAGCGGTGTTATGCCCGGCGTATGTCAATACCGGCATCGGCGAATCCGCGCGCAACCGGCCGGGTGAATTGCAAAATCAAAATGAAACCATGTCCGCCGACCAACAAGCACGACATGAGTTATTAAAACAGGCGTTAATCAAAGGCAAGAAAACCGCAGCCGACGTCGCCAATGATGTGTTTGCCGCGATAGCCGAAGACAAATTTTATATCCTCACCCACCCAAGAATTTTGCCATCAGTGCAAATGCGCTTTGATGAGATATTGAATCAGCGCAATCCGACTAATCCGATGCAGACGAAGTAATGTGGCAGGGTGCACCGTACGCACGCGTTAAACATTCAATAATATCTGCGCTCGTCTGAACTAGCTTTACGCGTGCGCGCAGCGCACCCTACCTTCACTGTCATCCTGAGCGATAGCGAAGGATCTGCTTTTCGCTGTTAATTTGAGGCACTTAACAGCAAGCGTAGCCCGGATGCAGCGTAGCGCAATCCGGGGA
>JAYVGF010000123.1:0-4494 GCA_043772415.1 Betaproteobacteria bacterium | reverse complement strand
GTTCCATTCTTGTGCAGACACGTGCGTAACCTCGGTCGTCGGCGCCGGAATCGCCAAATTGACAACCAGAATGTCGACGCGTTCAGCGGCCGCGACCAGAGAGGCTACCGCGCCCGCGCTCAGCAACGGCTCTGTGCTTGCGATGACGGTGGCACCATGCAAAGCGAAGACCTCGCACAGGGCAGGCCCCATGAACGCGTGCGCGTGGGTGATGAGAACGCGCTTGTCTTGAAGGCTGAGTGTCTGCATGAACGCTCCTGGGTTAATTGAGTGGTCTGCGTTGGCGCTCTTACTGCGACGCCAAACGTTTGAATTAAACCGGCCCGCGAAGCGGGTTCGGCTTGAATGAATTGTTAGACCTGTGCCTTCCGCATCTTCCGCTCGCGCTTGAGATAGCGGATACATCCAATTGTGACAATCAGGCCAATGACTACGGTTGCCAATCCTGTCAACAGCCACGTAGTTGACGGGGCAGTGAGAGGTTCGCAGTTCGCCACACAAGCGATAGGGTCCAAATGAATTAAGTCAGCACCCTGTAAGGACCACAGCACACCAAGGAGGGTGAGCACGATCCCTAATAGTGCGAAAACTCGCGCTAGCCAAATTTTCATGTTGTCTCCTAAAGCAAGAAAAGATGCTGACCGACAATTGTCAGAACACCAAAATTCGTCGATGCGATGACGTTCGTGCGCAGGTCTAACGTAATGTATACCGCAAAACCTGCAACATAATCTGGTCACTGCGGGATAATCTGGTCATCAAAATCTCCTGAGAAAGCCTTGCAGCATACGTTTCAATAGGCGGATTCAACTTTGAAGTGCAACTTTTGTAAGTGAATTCAGGGGGCGAGCTGCGCTACTACCGGAGCCACTTTAACGACCAAGTGCGTGAACGTATTCGGTACACGCACTATAGCTTAGGTCCGAAGAAAATCTACCTATAATTAGGCCAAATTGTTTGTTCGTTGGCACGGTGCTGCTGGTATGCGTCATCCACGGGCGATGGGGATGTGAGAAGTGGAAGCATTTTTAACCGTACTTGCCACAGAGCGGAAAGCGTCTGCGTTTACCCATAACCAAGCGTTGAGTGCTTTGTTGTTTTTGTACCGCGAGGTGTTGGATATCAATGCCGTGGCTGGAAATTGTCAATTGCCTTACTAGCTGCAAGCGAATTCTTTCGGTATTGACGAAAGATGAGGTCGCAGGACTGTTGCCTCGTTCTTCGGTGCCCACTTTGCGGGTGCAAAGCTGAATGCACGTTCGCAGCGGGAGGCGGATCGCCAAGCTCAACGCGGCGGAGTGGAAATGCCGCATGCGCTAGAGGCAAAATATCCGAAGAAGGGCAGCGAATTAAATAAAAAACCCCGCGTAGCGGGGTTTTTTATCGAAGCAAGATCGATTACTTTCTTACTAGTAAACACAAAATTATCAAAGGCATTTTCACCACGCGGAACCACAGGTATTGTTCGTCGCGGAATTTTTTCCAGGGTTCGTAGATTTTTTTGCGGTGTTCGTTTTTTGCGGCGGTTTCATAGTTGAGTTCGAACGCGACTTTGTAACTCGCTTCTATGATTTCGCGCGAGAACGGGTGAATTTTGGTGTCGCATGAGATCAGGCGTTTTAATCCCGCTGGATTTTTGCGTCGTATTTAGCTTGCGTGTCAATGTTGGCTTCAGCGCAAGCGGATTCCAAATAGGGCATCAAAATTTTTCGGCAACCTTGCCCTTAGTTTGTCGATCCCTCCAGCGGCAGTTGCCGCTCGCTACCTGCAAACGTTTCCGCTGGTCGGCAAGATTCCCGGCTAGGCATTTTAGGGGTGGAGTCGGCTTTATTGCCCGCCTCATCCGTGGTATAATAAAAAGTTCGTAAGTATTTATTTATTATAAAGTTAGTGGAGAATATTACATGGCTGTTGAACGTACGCTTTCTATTATTAAACCTGATGCCGTGGCTAAAAATGTGATTGGTCAGATTTACACGCGTTTTGAAAACGCCGGCCTGAAAATCATTGCTGCGCGCATGATGCATTTGTCGCGCGCCGAAGCCGAAGGTTTTTATGCGGTGCATAAATCACGTCCGTTTTTTAACGACTTGGTCACCTTCATGATTTCCGGTCCGGTCATCGTGCAGGCGCTGGAAGGCGAGAACGCGATTCTGAAACACCGCGACCTGATGGGCGCGACGGATCCTAAAAAAGCCGACAAAGGCACCATCCGTGCGGATTTCGCCGATAGCATTGACGCCAATGCCGTGCATGGTTCCGACGCGGTCGATACTGCCAAAAATGAAATCGCTTATTTTTTCCCTGCGCTCAACGTCTATTCGCGTTGAGTAATGAGAGGTTGGGTCCATGACCGTTAACCTGCTGAATTATAATTTGCCGCAACTGGCTGCTTACCTGGAATCCCTGGGTGAGAAGCCTTTTCGCGCCAAGCAATTGCTGCGCTGGATACATCAATCAGGTGTAACCGATTTCGCCAGCATGAGCGATTTGTCCAAATCCTTACGCGAAAAATTGGCGCAACACGCCGTCATCGAACCGCCGACATTACGCGAAGAACAAATTTCCAAAGACGGCACACGCAAGTGGCTGCTCGAAGTCGGCGGCGGTAACGCCATCGAAGCGGTATTCATCCCAGAAGAAACACGCGGGACACTTTGCGTATCGTCGCAAGTCGGCTGCGCGCTCGAATGCACTTTTTGCTCGACCGGTCGCCAGGGCTTTAATCGCAATCTCACTGTGGCGGAAATTATCGGCCAGGTGTGGTGGGCAAACAAAGCGATGGGCCACGACCCGAAGGGCGAGCGCATTATTTCCAACGTGGTGATGATGGGTATGGGCGAGCCGCTGGCGAACTTCGACAACGTGACCGCCGCGATGGACATCATGCTCGACGATTTCGGATATGGTTTGTCACGCCGCCGCGTTACGCTGTCCACCACCGGCATATTGCCCGCGCTGGAAAAGCTGCGTGAGCGTTGCCCGGTCGCGCTGGCGGTGTCGCTGCATGCGCCGAACGACAAATTGCGCGACGAGCTGGTGCCGATTAATAAAAAATATCCGCTGGCCGAATTGATGGCCGCTTGCAAACGCTATCTGGAAAATGCACCGCGCGATTTCATCACGTTTGAATACGTGATGCTCGACGGCGTCAACGACACGCCGCAACACGCGCACGAATTAGTCAAATTGGTGCAGGATATTCCGTGTAAATTTAATTTGATCCCGTTCAATAGTTTTCCCGATTCAGGCTATAAACGTTCACGTAATGACACCATACGCGAGTTTCGTAACATATTGATTAATAACAATATTATTGTCACCACGCGCAAGACGCGCGGAGATGATATCGACGCGGCTTGTGGTCAATTGGCCGGCAAAGTCATCGATAAAACCAAACGCACCACGCACAAAATAGTGGAGTTCACGCGATGAAAAAAATGTGCTTATTGTTTGTCCTGTTGTCAGCATCGCTGTCGCTGACAGGCTGTGTTTCTACCAGTAGCGGATCTCCTCCGTTGAACAAGCCCGACGCAGCGACTCAAGCCAAGGATATCGCCCGCATCCACACTGAGCTGGCATCCGAATATTATTCGCGTACCCAATACGGCGTGGCCTTGGAAGAGCTAAACGAGGCGATCAAGGCCGACGCCAATTATGGCCCCGCGTACGGTTTGTTCGGTCTGGTGTATATGGAGTTGCGCGAAGATACGCTGGCAGTGAAAAATTTCGAACAAGCGTTGCGCCTGAATCCCATCGACTCCGACGCCAACAATAATTACGGCTGGTATTTGTGTAATCGCGGGCAGGAAGCCAATTCGATCAAATATTTTCTGGCCGCCCTGAAAAATTCGCTCTATAACACGCCTGAGCGTTCCTATCTCAACGCAGGCATTTGTACCCGCAAAATGGGCGATGATGTCACTGCAGAAGCGTATCTGCGCAAAGCCCTCAGTCAACAGCCTGATTTGCAACAGGCCTTGTACCAATTGTCTGAACTTAATTACAAACGCAGTAATCTGGCCGAGGCGCGTGCCTATATGAACCGCCTGATGCGTAATGCCAATCCTAAAGCAGAATATTTGTGGCTCGGCGTGCGCATCGAGCGCAAACTAGGTAACCGCGAAAATGAGCGCGGTTATGCCGAGCAATTGCGCCGCCGTTTTCCTAACGCTAACGAAACCCAGGCTATGCTGGCAGGAAGGTTTGAATGAACGAATTTTCTCAGCAACAAAGTTTGCCTGACATCGGCTCCACTGCCGGCGCCATGCTTGCCGCTGCGCGGCGTAGTGCCAACATGAGCGTGGCCGAAGTGGCCACCCAATTGCGCCGCGGCGTGATTCAAGTGGAAGCACTGGAAGCGGATGATTACCAGCGGTTGCAAGGCGCGACATTTGTGCGCGGCTTAATACGCAATTATGCCAAGCTGGTGAATATCGATGCGGAACCGGTGATCAAATCCTACGAAGCCGCTGTGCCGCGGGAAGCCGCGCA
>JAYVGF010000122.1:0-2700 GCA_043772415.1 Betaproteobacteria bacterium | reverse complement strand
TATCGATAATAAGCTGCGCCAGCGCGGCATTGGCTGCAGCGGCGTAACCTTTGCCGCGTAGCTCTGGCGGAGTATAAACCACGGACACGCGCTCCGAATTTTGTGTTGGGGCATTGCGCGCCAACATGGAGACGGGCCCGCCGTCATCCCATAAATATAGTCGCTGCTCTTGTAGGGCCGTCAACATCAATACTTGGATGGCCGATGCGTCGCCGAAATCGACTTCGACATCGAATGCTGCTGACCAGTTGCCAACTAATACTTCATCCTTCATGTCACCAAGCCGCAAAGCGCCCGCTGTGGGTCGTGGTGGAATCACGCGCTCAAGTTGATACATTCTCAAGCCATAATCTTCAACGTACTGAATATCATTTGCCTTCGCCCAAGCCTGTGCAAATCGTCGCGCGGTTTCAGCATCGGCCACAACCAACTCAGGCATCGCTTGATGTAGCCGCATGTCTTCGACTAAAAGCGCAATGGCGTCGAACGGAAGGGGCGTGAGATTGAGCCATTTGCGCGGCGGGCAAAAAGCGGCAGCGATGACCTTGCCGTTTTGTTCGATAGTGGTGAAATAGCTACCGCTATCGTTTTTGCCTGGTTTGGCGCGCATCCTGGTGGGTGCGCTAAGGAGAACGCAATTGGCGACTTCGGCTTGCAGCAAAAAATCCTGCGCAGCCAACAGGAACGCTGCGGCGTCTTTTTGATGGGTTAATTTCATTTGATGACTTCTATATCTATTTCACGCGAATCAGCGCGGCCTAGTTCATCGACTGCGCGGAGCAAAAAATGTCCCGGCTTTTTCGGTTGCCAGCTTAGCGCCGCGCCGCGTTTGGCGCTGCCGATAAAACTATTATTGACGAACCAGAAGGCTTCATGGGCATCGCCGTCGAGTGTGGCTAGTAACATGATCGCTTCGGTTGCCAAAGTTTTTACGCGCAAAGTATAAGTCACTGCGCGCAGCGGTGAGGTGATACGCGGCGCTATGCCGTTATTGGCGTCGCCGGATTTATCGCAGCCTGGCGCGGCGGCCGGTACACTGCGTCGCGGTAGCCCGGCCATGACAAAAATCTTTTGCATATCGCTCGGCCAGAATTCAAATATTTCCGCGTGCGATGATTGTTGATCAAACGGCGGGCAGGCGCTCAAGCCGGTGCGGTTATCAATCATCACCGTTCGATGCAGGGTGCTAATTTTAATCGGTGACTTGCCGGGGATGAACCAGGTTTTGGATTTATTCGGGCACACGTTGTTGGGTAAGTCCCCTGAAGCGGTACACACTTCCACCCGCTGAATATCGGCGGGTGTTTGATGGCGCGGCGATTTCAGATTGGGCCGCTCGGCGTTGATGCCGTCGGCGATTTGAAAAAATAAGGGCGCAGCCATTTGTATGCCGACTAATTGCGCATTGCTTTCACCTTGGAAATTGCCCAACCACACCGCCAATACATACGGCCCAAAGCCGCCCACGGTCCAGGCATCGCGAAAGCCCCACGAGGTGCCAGTCTTCCAATAAATGGGTAGGTCGTGTATCGAAGTGTGAAACGGACTATCGGGGCGCGGATTATGTTTGAGCATGTCGAGCGTGATAAAGCTTGCCGCTTCGCTTATAAGGGATACGCCGTCCGCTTTGGCTTCGCTATCGAGGTGACGTAAAGGTTTTAACTTGCCGCCATTCGCGAGCATGGCATATAAAGTCGTCAATTCTTCCATGGTCACTTCGCCTCCACCGAGCGCTAATGACAAACCATAATGTTTTTCCGATTTAAGTTCGGCAATATTGGCTGTGCGGAGAAAATCATACAGCGAAGGTTTGCCGAGTTTGGCTGAGACAGCGATGGCCGGCACGTTGCGGCTGCGAATCAAAGCGTCTTGCGCAGAGATGGGGCCGAGAAACTCGCCGTCAAAATTTTCTGGACTGAAAGGACCGAACGAGGTCGGCGCGTCTTTCAGTATCGTCAGTGGATGCAGAAGGCCTTGGTCAAGCGCCAGTGCATAGACAAACGGTTTTAACGCCGAACCGGGTGAGCGTTTGGCTTGTGTGCCGTTGACTTGCCCGCTAATCGACTGATCAAAAAAACCGGCCGAGCCGACCGACGCGACGACCGCCATGTTGCGCGTATCGACTAATAGCGCGGCGGCATTTTTAACGCCGACGCGTTGCGTGCGGGTGAGGTAGGCGCGCATCTGGCGCTCTAATAATCGTTGCAGTTTCAAATCCAGCGTGGTGGTGACGTTGACGCCGTCAGGGTTTTTTGCCAGCACCGCATCGACAAAATGCGGCGCGAGAAACGGTAGGTTTTTTGCGTCTTTCAAATTCAGTGGCAGCGTCATCAATTCGCTCTGCTGCGCCGCTTCGGGGAATTTCGTTACCCATTTATCGAACAAGGCTTTGCGTGCTAGCCAGATGGGGCTTTGCGTGTCTGCGTGGAGTACGCGGCGCTGCGGGCTTTGCGGAATGACGGCTAATGCCAGCGCCTCGGGCAAGCCGAGTTGTTCGGACGGTTTGTTGAAATAAATCAGGCTCGCCGCGGCGACGCCTTCGACATTGCCGCCGTACGGTGCCAGGTTGAGATAGGCTTCGAGTATATCTTTTTTGGAATAGCGAAGTTCTAACGCAAAGGCGCGCGCGATTTGTTCCAGCTTGCCGAGAATATTTTTCGACTGGATTTTGTAGCGCATGCGCGCGAGTTGCATGGTCAC